>NZ_RRYE01000003.1 GCF_004010105.1 Microbacterium sp. CPCC 204701 | reverse complement strand
CAGCAGCTCGTCCGCGTCCGCCCCGGCCGCGGGCGGATCGTCCGGCGCCGCGAGCGTCGTGCGGCCGAACCGGGGCGCCGGCGCCGGAGCGAACCCAGACGCAGACGGCACGAAAACGCCGCGCTCGCGATTGTGCGGATGCTGCACCACCTCGTCCGCCTCGAGCACGGGCGTCACGCAGCAGTCGATGCCCTCGGCGGCGGCGCACCACGCGTCGCGCGTGTCGGAGGCGATCCGCTCGGCGAAGATCTTCCGCAGCTCGGCCCAGTTCGCGCGGTCGGCGCGGTCGGGCACGCTCTCCAGCGACACTCCGAGCAGACCCAGGAAGTTGTGGTAGAACGCGTCCTCCAAGCACCCGACGGCGAGGTAGCGACCGTCGCTCGTCTCGTAGCAGTCGTAAAAGGGCGCGCCCGTGTCTAGCAGATTGCGGCCGCGCGGCTCGAGGACGCCAAGGTATTGCTGCGCGATTGTGGAGACGAGGAAGAGGGACGCGGCGTCGAGGATGCTGACGTCGACCACCTGTCCGCGCCCCGACGTCGAGCGCTCGACGAGCGCCGCGAGTACGCCGACGGCGAGCAGCATGCCGCCTGCACCAAGGTCGCCGAGGTAGTTCACCGGCGGCACCGGCGACGCGCCCTCGCGACCGATGCGACTGAGAACGCCTGACACCGCGAGGTAGTTGATGTCGTGCCCGGCGCGCTGCGAAAGCGGACCTGTCTGGCCCCATCCCGTCATGCGCGCGTAGATCAGCCGCTCGTTGTCCCGTGCGCACTCCTCTGGCCCGAGCCCGAGCCGCTCCATCACCCCCGGCCGGAACCCCTCCGTGACCACGTCGGCTGTGCGGACCAGAGCCTGCGCGATCGTCCGCGCCTTGGGCACCTTGAGGTCGAGGGTGAGCGAGCGTCGACCGCGCAGAATCGTGCGGATCGCCGTGCCCAGCGGGGGGGCGGGCTGCTCGATGGTCACGACGTCAGCGCCCATGTCGGCCAGCAGCATGCCGCCGAACGGACCCGGACCCATGCCCCGAAACTCGATTACGCGGATGCCCTCGAGCGGCCGGCGAGAGGTGGACGCTGCGGCCGGACTCATGCGGCATCCGCTTCGATGGATCCTCGTGCACGTCGATCATCAGTGGGAACTGCTCCGATGAGATGTCCTGCCGCACGCCGACGAAGTCGGACCCGGCGGTTACCTCGCGCGCCTACGCGCTCGCGCACTTTTGCGTCTCTGATCGCTCGCGCGATCGCGTCGTGGACCTTCAAACGTCGCCCCTTCGCTCTCGGTGATCCGCAATGTATCGAAGGCGACGGCGTGAGCAGGCCATTGGGCGGGACGTTCCGCCGAACGGGATGGGCTGCGTCCCGGGTCACACCGACAAGGTCGCGGCCTCGCGATAGATGTCCGTCTGACGGAGGGCCGAGTGCAGCCATGGGCTCTCGAACAGGGCGTCCCATCCGTCGCTCCAGGTGAGCCGCGACGCGAGCGCTAGCGTCGGCAGCTCGCCCTCCGCCTCCAGCACCGACCTCACCTCGCGCAGGCGGCGCTGGATGTGGGCCCGCGTGGTGCGCAGCCGCCCGTCGAGTGGCGCGAACACGTAGCCGTGCCCTGGGACGACGGTGAAGTCTTCGAACGGCACGAGTTTGTCGAGTGATCGCAGGTACTCCGCCACGGCGTTCGCGCCGAAGCCGGTGCTGAGGCCGATGCCGGGATTCATCATCGGCAGCACGTGGTCGCCCGTCACCACGATCCGACGTTGGGCATCGACGATGCACATGTGGTCGGCCGTGTGCCCGGGCGTCGCAACCGCTGTCCATCCGATGGCGCCGGGGATCTCGTCACCGTCGTGCATTTCGATGTCAGGGACGACGCGCGGGTGCACTCTACGGGCCCGGCGGACTAGGGGCAGCAGCCGGGCAGACGTTTCCTCGTCGGCGCCCCAACGTTCGAGCCGGGCGAGGTCCTCGCGGTCGCGGGTCCTGACATCCGCCGGTTCCGGCGGGTTCGACGTGTGCGCGGGAGCCATCGTCGCGACCTGAGCGCCGACCAGTTCGCGGATACGGCTGGCGAGCCCAATGTGGTCGATATGCCCGTGGGTCGCGACGACGTGGCTCACGTCCTCGAGGCGCCAGCCGGCGGCTACGAGGCCCGCACGAAGGCCTTCGAGCGCCTCGGGGGAATCCCAGCCGGGATCTGTCAGTACAAGGCCGCCGTCGTCCGCTTGCGCGGCGACGCACAGCGTGCTGCGCAGGAACGCATCGGGCATCGGCACGGGGATCACCCAGAGCCGCTCGTCCAACGGCTGCGGTGCGGTGAGCCGGTGGTGTCGCAGGGACTCGTGATCCTCCACGCGCAACGGCACCAGCTTGTCCACTCGGTCTCCCTTCGCCGTAGGCGTTCGAAGCGAAACCCTAGCGGCCCGCGTGCGAAGGTGGATCAGTCTTGCCTGTACACGACGAGGCTTCTGAGACTGAGTCGGTGCGGCGTCCCGTTCCGTGGAACATGTGCCCGTCCGGGCTTCGTCAGCGGAGCCTGCGGTTAGTCTTCGACGAACTGAGATCGCACCGATCGCGCTGCACAACGTTGTGGAAGGCCTTACAGATGAGTAAGACGGCACCTCCGAAGACCCGCAGGACCGGGCGCTTCCGGGTGAGCGGGTTCGGCGTGCTCGCCGTGATCACCACGATCGTCTGTGTCGCGCTCTTCGTGTGGCCGGTCGTCATGATTGTGCTGGGCGCGTTCCGCACCGGGTACCCCGGAGACTCCACCGGGTGGTCGATCGATCCCATCCTCGGCGTCGTCACGTCGCCGTCGACCGGCGAAGCACTGACGACCTCGTTCGGGCTCGCGGCGCTCGTCACGATCATCTCAAAGTCGCTGAGTTTCTACTTCGCGTGGGTCGTCGCGCGCACCAACACCCCGCTGCGCCAGCTGGTCACGCCGGTCATGCTCATCGTGTTCGCCATGCCGCCGCTGTTCTTCATTCTCAGCTGGGCGCTGCTCGGCCAAGTGCGGGTCGGGATGCTGAACCAGTTCATATCGGGGTTCACGGGCGAGCCGTCGACCTTGATCAATACCAGCACGTTCGTCGGCGTGGTCTTCGTTTCAGTTCTCAAGTCGGTCGCGTTCGGCTACTTTATGCTGCTTGGGCCGTTCCGTGCCATGAGCCACCGGATGGAAGAGGCCGCGGCCATCGCCGGCGCGGGCCGCCTGCGCACGTTCTTCACGGTCAACGTTCCGATCATGCTCCCTGCCCTAGGCTCCGCCGTCATCGTGGGATTCATCGTGGGGCTGGAGTACTTCGAAGCCCCGCTGATCCTTGGTACGCCCGCGGGCGTCGAGGTCCTCTCGACACAGATCTACTCGTATCTCAACGATGACTATCCGCCTAAGTTCGCCGAGGCGAGCGGCCTGGCCACGATCATGCTCGCCGTGCTCATCGTGCTCCTGCTGGTGCAGGGGCTCCTGCAGCGACGCCGATCGTTCGAGACGATCGGGGGAAAGAGCGGTGCCGACAAGCCGTGGGACCTTGGCGCATGGAAGTTCGTCGGCACCGGCGTGTTCCTTGTCTACGTCGTTCTCGCGCTGGTCCTCCCGGTGTTCCAGATCGCCTTGGCATCGCTTCAGCCGTTCTTCGGAGCGACTAGCGGCTACTCGTTCGCGAACTACGAGCGCCTGTTCGCCAATCCGCGCACGTGGGCGGCCCTGCAGACCACGGGGGTCCTGGGCGTCGTTTCCGGCCTCGCCGTCATGATCTTGGCGCTCGCGGTCATCTTCGTCGTGCGCCACGGCAACCGCTTTGTCGCCGGATTCATCTCACGCACGACATGGTTGCCGCTTTCGATGCCCGGCACTGCTCTTGCACTCGGCATTCTGTGGGTGCTGCTGTCGTACACGCTCACAAGGCCGCTCTACGGAACGATTGCGGCGATGGGTATCGCGCTCATCATTGTCGCGATGCCCATCGCCATGCGTAATATCGAGCCGGCCGCCATGCAGGTCAGCCGCGATCTCGAAGAGGCGGCTTGGGTGTCCGGTTCGACCAAGGTGCGCGGTTTCCTCGTCGTGGTTGCTCGCCTGATCCTGCCCAGCTTCCTCGCTGGCTGGCTGATGTGCGGCATCCTGGTCGGCGGCAATCTGGTCATGCCGCTTATGGTGGGCTCGCCGCTGCTCGACACGGTCTCGCGCATGACCTACGACATGTACACGTCGGGCAAGGGCACGGATGCCGCCGCCCTGTCGTGTATCTTCCTCGTCGGCGTTAGCGGGATCTTCCTCGTGGGGATGTTGCTGCGCGCGATCCTGGTGCGCGTCCTCGCGGTGCGCCCTGACGTCGCAGCGCCGTCGACCGGTGGAGGGACCACTGTCGGCGGCATCCTCCCGCCGACCGTCGGACCGGCGTCGACGGAACCGACCTCGACGTCGACGGCTTCGGCCGACGACGCGCCCACCACGAAGGAGCACATCAATGCCTGAGGTCGCCCTGCAAGGCATCGTCAAGGAGTACGGCAGCGTCCGCGCCACCGACAACGTCGACCTGACCATCGCGGACGGCGAGTTCGTCACGTTGCTCGGCCCCAGCGGCTGCGGCAAGACCACGCTGCTGCGCAGCATCGCAGGCCTCGAGCGGCCGGACGGCGGTGTGGTACGTCTTGGCGATCGCGTCGTCGCGGATGCGTCGCGCGGGATTTTTGTGTCGCCCGAGAAGCGCCATCTCGGCATGGTGTTCCAGAGCTACGCGCTGTGGCCGCACCTGAGCGTGCGCAGCAACATCGCCTACCCGCTGCGCGCCCGCCGGAATATGTCGCGCAAGCAGATCGATGAGCGCGTCACGCAGCTAATGGAGATCGTGGGCCTTACCGGCATGCACCGTCGGCTTATCTCAGAGCTCTCCGGCGGTCAGCAACAGCGCGTCGCGCTCGCCCGCGCATTGGCCGGCGGTACTGAACTGGTGCTGTACGACGAGCCGCTGTCAAACCTCGACGCGGGCATGCGCCTGACGATGCGCGACGAGATCCGCAAGGTGCACGACGAGATGGGCACCACGTCGGTCTTCGTCACCCATGACCAGGAAGAGGCGCTTGCTCTTTCCGATCGCGTCGTGCTCATGAACAAGGGCAAGATCGTGCAGAGTGGCACACCTCACGAGGTCTACGCGTCGCCGCGGAATTCGTTTGTGGCGCGGTTCCTGGGGTTCGAGAACATCTTTGACGTGGAGCATATCGACGCAACCGACGGGACGCGCCTCGTGCTCGCCGGAGGTGCGATCACCGTCCCCTCTGCGAAGTACCCGCGCCTCACGCCCGAGAACAACGGACTGGCCATCAAGTCCAGCCATGTGCGCATCGCCGGCGCGGTGCGCCCCGACGGCGAACCGGTCGTGCGCGGACGCGTCCGATCGCGCAGTTATGCGGGGGACCGCACGCACTTCATCATCGAGGTCAACGGCGTGCTCGTGCGGGCCATGGTGCTCAACCACCTCGTGCAGGAGAACGAGCTGCCGGCGGAGGACGAGCTGACCGACGTGCAGTTCCCAGCGCACCTGATCGCGCCGCTTGCGACCGACGACGCGCCCGCGAACCAGCGCCCCGAGACGCAGACTATCCGAGTCGCCGCCTGACGATTGTCAGCTACGCATCGCGGGGCACGAAGTCTATGGCGGTGTACGGCGCGAGCGCGGCCGATGCGCCGCCTCCCGCAGTCAGGTCCGCCGAACTGGCGTTCGGGGTGCCGGGGAGCGCCTGGCGGCGCTCGCCGATCGCCTCGGGAGCTGAGGTCGCGAGCCACCAGACTTCGTCCAGCCCCACTGCAGAAAGAGTCGACATGACGGAAACCACGAACCCCCACCGTTGACCCATCTGCTTCACATGGAATCGAAGGTGGGGCCGCCCGTAGAGGTCGGACCGACGCCCGGCGGGTTCCGTCGCTTCATTCCGATCCTGGGCGGGTCCGTTTCCGGATCGCTCGTGACCGGTGCGGTCCTTCCCGGCGGCGCAGACTATCAACTCGTTCGCACGGACACTCTTACGTGCGCGGACGCGAAGTATGTGATCGAGACCGACGAGCGCGAGTTGATCTTCGTTGAGAACATCGGAACCCGGACAGGGATCCTCGAGGACCTCTCCCGGATCCGGCTGGAGCTACCGGTGGATCCGTCCCGCATCTATTTCCGGTCAACTCCTCGATTCGAAACGTGCGCGGCACGGCTGGAGATCCTCAACACGTCAATCTTCGTCGGAGTGGGGTCGCACCTCCCCGGTGCGGTGGTCGTGGACGTGTTTCGTGTGAACTGACGGAGCTACCTGGGCCGAACCGTCGTCCCGCATGTCAGAACTTCGGCCCTGTCCCGCCATCAGCGGCTTCCCCGCTCCTAGCGTATGACCAAGGCCCGGCGATCTTCTGGGGCCGCCCACCGGCCGACGGCGCCCGATGCGTCACGGTCGCAGACAGAGGAGTTGCCTGCGTGACCGCGTTCCACGGAGTGAGGGTGCTTGAGCTGGCGACCGGCATCGCCGGACCAGTCGCCGGGTCGTTCTTCGCGGACTTCGGCGCCGACGTCATCAAGGTGGAGCCACCGGAGGGCGACCCGAGTCGCCGATCCCCTGCTTTCGTCGCGTGGAATCGGGGGAAGCGCGGGACAACGGCCCGATCCTTCGTCGAGTCCGAGCGGGATCGCGTCGCCGCTCTCGCGACGGAGGTAGACCTCGTCATCGCGCGTGACGTGGCCCAAGTCGCCGAGTGGGGGATCCCTGCCGACGAGTTGGTCTCGGCCGAAGGCGGTCCTGTCGTTCTCGAGCTTCCGCCGTTCCAGGGCACCCCGCCGTGGTACGGAGGTGCGGAGTCGCAGGCGCTGCTGTCGGCGGCCAGCGGCTATTCACGCCGGCAGTCTTCCTTCGACGGCGGACCCGTCGACATGGTCTACCCGCACCTCCTGTACATCCAGGCGGTCCTGGGTGCGTCGGCCGCATCCGCAGCCCTAATCGAGCGACTGCGCTCGGGCCGCGGCCAGGTGGTCACGGTCGACGGCATGCACGCCGTCGCGGAGGCCTTCACAGGCAACTACTCGCTCGACCCTGCGGCACCCGTCGCCGACACGGCGGTCGGCCCGCGCGGACTCAATCCCACCTACTGTCACTATCGGGCCTCGGACGGACTGTGGTTCCTCGTCGGCGGCCTGACCCCCAAGTTCCAGGCGCGCATTCTTCGTGCGGTCGGGGAGGGCTGGATCATCGACGACCCTCGTGTCGCCGCCGACCTGTCCAGGCTCTTCTCCCCGAGCAATCGGGAGTGGGTGCGTGCGGTCCTCGACGAACGGATGGCGACCCGGCCTCGCGCAGAATGGCTGGAGGTGTTGCGGGAGGCAGGGGTTCCCTCGGCGCCGCTCAACGCGCCTGCCGAGGCCTTCGCCCACGAGCACACGCTGACGCTCGGCGTTCCGGTGCAGATCACGGATGCCGAGTGGCGCGACGTTACCGTCGTGGGGCAGCCGGTGGTGGCCACCGCGACGCCCGCGCAGATCCGTTCGGGCGCACCGGCGATCGGCAGCCCGATCGACGCTGTCGGGTGGCATCCGCGTGAGAAGAGCGCAAGCGGTACCGGTTGGGTCGGAGACGTCGGCGGGCGCCGGGCGACAGGAGGACCGCTGGAGGGCGTCCGCGTGCTCCTGCTCGGCACCTTCGTCGCCGGCCCGTACGGCGCGTTCCTCCTCGGCCACCTCGGCGCCGACGTCATCAAGATCGAAAGCCCCGAGGGCGACCCGTGGCGCGAGCGGGGGTTTTACTACAGCGACGGCATGCGCAGCGTGGTGGTGGACCTAAAACGTCACGAGGGCCGTGAAGTGTTCGAGCGGCTCGCCGCCGACGCCGACGTGATCGTCGACAACCTCCGTCCCGGCGTAGGGGCGAGTCTCGGCATCGACTTCGCATCCATCGCGGCGTACAACCCCGACGTGATCACGATGTCGCTCACGGGCTTCGGGCAGCAGGGGCCGCTCGCAATGGAGCCGGGCTTCGATCCGGTGCTGCAGGCGTGGAGCGGCATGTGCGTCGCACAGGGCGGCGACGACATCCCGGTGCTCTACACCGTCCCAGTCAACGATGTCGCGGGTGCCGCGCTCATCGCGTTCGGCGCCTGCGCTGGCCTTTACCACCGTCTCCGTACCGGAGAGGGCCAGGCGATGAGTACCTCCCTCGTTGCGGCGAGCATGTTCATGCAGTCCGGCCAGCTGGTCTCGGGCGACTTCGAGTCGCTCGTCCCGTCCGGCGGACGTGACTACCTCGGACCGTCGGAGCTCGACCGCTATTACCGCGCCGCCGACGGGTGGGTGCGCATCCAGGCACTACCGAGCACGGACGCCGCAGTTGTGCGCAACGCGCTGGGCGGTGGCGCCGAGGATGCCCTCGAAGAGCTCTTCTCGCGTACGGACGCCGCCATCGCCGTCGAGCGACTGACGCTCGCGGGCGTGCCGGCTGTCATCGCCCGTGTGGCGAAGGACGTGGTGGTCTCCGGCGACCACGTCGGACGCTTCACGCTGCGCCGCCCCTTCGGAGATGTCACGTACTTCCGGCCGCAGGAGTACGCGGCCTTCAGCCGCACCCGCTACGACCAGGAGATGTACCCGCCCGGCGCCGGAGAGCATACACGCGAGGTGCTCGACGAGATTGGCCTCGGCGACGGAGCCATCGAGCGGCTCATCGAGTCCGGCACCGTGGTGCAGGGCGCCGCCATGCAGCCCCGAATACTCAACCCCTACCGCTGACGAGAGGCACCCGCCATGGTGGCACCAGCCAAGCCGAAGCCCGTACCCGTACCCACGCCCACAACTGTTCCCTATTGGGAGGGCACGGCGCGCGGCGAACTGTGGATCCAACGCTGCGTGACGACGGGTGCGTACTTCACCTACCCCCGCCGGTTCTCGCCCTACGTCGTGAACGGCGAGGTGGAATGGGTACGGGCTTCCGGCCGCGGCACGCTCTACTCCTACGTCGTGAACTACCTGCCGGGCCCCGGGTACGCCGATGAGGTGCCGTACGTGATCGCGATCGTGGAGCTCGAAGAGGGGCCTCGCGTGCTCGCCAACCTCCACGAGCTCGACCCCGATCCCGCGGCGCTCTCGATCGGGATGCCGCTGCGCGCGGTGTTCGAGCCGCGCGGCGGCCTCTCCATCGTCCAGTTCGTACCCGACGAGAAGAACACGGAGGTGGCCGCATGAGGCCCGGAGACATCGTCATCGTAGGGGCAGCCGAGACCGAGGAGCTCGGGGTTATACCCGACATGAGCGAGCTCGACCTGAGGGCGGCCGCAGCCCACGCCGCGCTCGCCGACGCGGGCCTCAGCATGGCCGATGTCGACGGCATCACGTGCGCCGCCGAGTCGCCCATCGAGATGGCCCACTATCTCGGGTTGACCCCTACGTGGTACGACGGTACGAGCGTGGGCGGATGCTCTTTCCTCATCCACGTGCGCCACGCGGCCGCGGCGATCTCGGCGGGCCTCTGTGAGACGGTGCTCGTCCTGCACGGCGAGTCCGGCCGTTCCAAGGTCGGCAAGGGCGGGGGCTTCATGGCGAAATCGCCGAGCTCCATGCAGGCGCAGTTCCAGAATCTGTACGGCCTCGCCGGGCCGCCGAACATGTTCACCCTCCCCGTCAAGCGTTTCCTGGAGAAGTCAGGCAACACCGAGGAGCAGATGGCCGCGGTCGTCGCCGCCCAGAGCGCGTGGTCCGCCGACAACCCGCGCGCATTCCGCAAGGGGGAGGTCTCGGTGCAGGACGTGCTGGACTCGCCGATCATCGCCTACCCGTTCCACAAGCTCGAGTGCTGTGTCGTGACAGACGGCGGCGGTGCGCTCGTCGTGACCTCACGTCGGCTCGCGGAGTCGCGCGGAGTGGTCAAGCCACCCGTCTACGTGCTCGGCACGGGTGAAGCCGCCGACGCACCTCTCGTGCACGACCTCGAGGATGCCACGTCGTCGAAGGCGTTCCGCATCTCGTCCGAGCTCGCGTTCCGCGAGGCCGGCCTCCGGCCCTCCGACATCGATCACCTCATGGTGTACGACGCCTTCGCTCACCTGCCGCTCTACGCTCTGGAGGATCTCGGATTCGTGGGACGCGGCGAGTCCGGGGCGTTCATCGCGGAGGGTCGCACCCGCCCGGGCGGGGAGCTGCCACTCAATACGAATGGCGGCGGCCTGCGCTACACGCACACGGGAATGTATGGCATGTTCGCCATGCAGGAGGCCGTGCGCCAGCTGCGCGGCGAGGCGTTCTCCCAGGTAGAGGGGATCACCACGAGCCTTGTCCAGGGCGTCGGCGGCATGTTCACCGCGGCGGCGACCCTCATCTTCAGCAACGAAGCCCCCTGAATCGCGGGCATCGGCCCACCGACGAGCCTGCGAATGAAGAGGAACATGAAAGCTTACATCGCGATCGCGCAGGCCCTCCTCGACGCGGGCATCACCGAGATGTTCGGCCTGATGGGCGACGCCAACATGCTGTACGCGGCGTCGTATAAGGAGGCGGGCGGCGTGTTCGTCGATGCCCTGCACGAGGGTGCGTCCGTCTCGATGGCCGATGGGTACGCGCGGGTGACCGGTACGGTCGGCGTCGCCAGCGTGACCCACGGCCCCGGGATCACCAACGCGCTGACGGCGTTCACCGAGGCAGTGCGGGCTCGCACACCGCTCGTCCTCCTCTGCGGCGACACGCCCTCGCGCATTCCGGAGCACGGACAGGCGTTCGACCTCGCGGCCGTGGCGACGGCCGCCGGCGCGGAATACGTGCGCAGCACGCGCGCCCAGTTCGTCCTCCGGGACTTGCGCCGTGCGATCCGGCGCACTGCGCGCACGCGGCGTCCGATCCTCCTCAACGTGCCGGTCGACTACCTGCTCGAAGACGTCGAGCTCACGCCTACACCGAGGCCGATCGTCGAGGAGCGGCTTCCACTCTCAGACCTCGAGAGCGATGCCGTCGACGGTGCGCTCGGTCTGCTGGTCTCGGCGGACCGCCCGCTGGTGCTGGCCGGACGCGGCGTCGCGCTGGCCGGTGCGGAGGAGTCCGTGGTGACGCTGGCCGGCTTGCTTGGCGCGCCGCTCGCGACCACCCTGCTCGGCCGCGGTCTGTTCGCCGGTCACCCGCACAACGTGGGCCTGTTCGGTGGCCTCGGCACGCCGGTCGGTGAGCGCGCGATCGCCGCAGCGGACTGCATCCTCGTGCTGGGGGCGTCGCTGAGTAGGCACACCACCGAGGCGGGCGCGCTGCTGGAGGGTAAGACGGTGATCTACTGCGATGCGGATGCCGCGAATCTCGCGCGCACGGATGAGGCCACTGTCGCGATCCAGGCCGACGTCAAGGGCTTTGTGGATCTCCTGATCGAGGCCCTCGAGGCCGCCGACGCGCGGCGACCGACCAGCGCAGTCACCGAAATCGCGGGGGAGATTGAGGCGTTCCGCCCGTTGGCGGGACTGGCCGACCAGGAGCAGCCCGGCGTCGTTGACATGCGGTCCGCCGTCCGCGCGCTGAACGAGATCTTGCCGCGCGACCGCTACGTCGTGACCGACTGCGGTCGCTTCCAGCGCCCGGTCTTCCGACACCTCGAGGTGCTCGAACCGCTGACCTTCACCCACGCCGTGCACTTCGGCTCGATCGGTCTCGGCCTTGCGACGGGCATCGGCGCGTCAGTAGCCGATACCTCCCGCACCACGGTCGTCATCGCTGGCGATGGCGGCGCGATGCAGAGCCTTCTCGAGCTGCACACGGCAGTGCAACGCGGACTTCCACTCATCATCGCAGTGCTCAACGACTCCAGCTACGGAGCCGAGTATGAGAAGCTCGGCGACTACGGTCAGGACCCCACCCACGCCCTCTACACATGGCCCGACCTCGCGGTCCTCGCGGAGGCGCTCGGCGCGACCGGACGCACTGTGCGAGCCCTCGCCGACTTCGAGGCGGTCGCCGGTGACATCGAGGCGGGCCGCACACCCCTGCTCGTCGACATCGTGTGCGATGCGACAGCCGACATCAAGGCGTACTGACGCCCCCTGAGCCGTCCGGGGCCACCCGAGCGGAAGTGATGACGACGAGCACAGCCGCGGTCATCCAGACGACCGGGGCCGACCGGTCCGGGCACTCGCCGCTCACGGCGCTGGACGAACTCCCCTCGTCCGGCATCCGCGCCACACCGACCTCGACCACGTCATCCTCGGCACGAGGCCTGACCCCATCATCGACGGCGCGCAACGACCGCAACCAAAGACCCGCACCGGCCGCGGATGGTTCCATGCTGCGGAACAATCTCCTCGGTTGGCGGTCGGTGTCGGAGTGGATCTTATGTTCGGCGCAGAGGCTCAAAGCAGAGCGCGGAATCGAGGACGAATGAGAACGGTGACGGCAGGCGTGGCGACTCAGCACGGGCCGCGCGAAATGACACGGGCTGCGGTGCTCACGGGTTCCGGCAGTCTAGAACTGGTCGACGACGTGGTCGTCGATCCGCCGCAGTCGGGCGAGGTGCGTGTCCGCGTCGAGTGGTGCGGTGTCTGCCACTCCGACCTGCACGTTCTCGACGGGGACACCCCGTCCAACGTGCCGCACGCGATCCTGGGGCACGAGGTGGCAGGTATCGTGGACGCGATCGGAGACGGCGTAACCGACCTCGCGCCGGGAGACCACGTCGTGGTCAGCATGCTCGGCCCGTGCGGCGACTGCGAAGCGTGCTTCTCCGGAGCGACTGCCTGGTGCGAGCGGCAGTACGGCCGCGGCGGCGTCGCCGCCGACGGCTCGACCCGCATGACGCGTGGCGGGATGCCGGTCATGCGCATCACGCGCGTCGGGGGCTTCGTCGAGTACACGATCGCCCGTCAGGAGGCTGTCGTGAAAGTGCCGGACGAGCTTCCCCTCGATCTCGCGACGGTCCTCGGGTGCTCGGTGCAGACCGGATTCGGTGCGGTGGTCAACATCGCGGAGGTAGCTGCCGGATCCACGGTCGCTGTGTTCGGACTCGGCGGCGTCGGCCTAGCGGCCATCCAGGCAGCGCGGATCGCCGGCGCGACCACCATTGTCGGCATCGACCCCATCGAGAGCCGCCGCTCGCTTGCGGAGAGCCTGGGCGCGACGTCGACGTGGGACCCGGTACAGGTCTCGGTAGACGAGGCCCGAGCGCTCACCGGACCGCTGCTCTTCCGATCGGTCATCGACACCGTGTCGTCCGCCCGCACATTGCCGACAGCGGCGTCGCTGACCGGGCCGAAGGGAACCCTCGTGATCCTCGGCATCACCGAGTCGAAGACTCCGCTGGAGGGCCTGCTGACGGCCGACATCGTGGCCGGTCAGAAGCGCGTGATGGGCTGCTATCTCGGCAACGGTATTCCTCGTCGCGATGTCCCCCGCCTTGTGCGGCTCTGGCAGCACGGCCTGCTCGACCTCGATTCGATGGTCACCGGCCGTCGTCCGCTTGATCAAATCGACCAGGCGTTCGCCGATCTCCGCGCCGGCATCGGCCTGCGCACGGCTGTCCGCGTCTCACTCACCGACTGAAACGAAGGAGTTGACATGAGTCCGAACGAAGCCGTGCGCGTCGACGACGTCGACGTGTCGCTCGCCGGGATCGAAGCATCCAAGTGCCCCTGGCACACCAACAATCAGCTTCGCGAACGGGGGCGCGTCGTCGCGCACAGGCGCGCTGGCGGCGGGGATGCGTATGTCGTGACGGGATACGACGACGTCATCGCGGCGTTCCAGGAGTCGGCGCTCGCGAAGGATCTCGACCGCATCGATGAGAAGTTCCCGGAGCTCGCAGCCGGGGCGAAGAAGGCGGGGTTCGCCCTCACGAGCTCCGCGTCCAAACACCTCCTCAACAGCGACCCGCCCGACCACACCCGTCTCCGCCGGCTGGTGATGCGCGCGTTCACGCCGCGTAGGATCGAAGCCCTGCGGCCGCGCATCAAGGAAGTCGTCGACGGACTTCTCGATGAGTTGTCGCAGAAGCCGACGCCCGACCTCATCGAGGAGTACGCGTTCCCCATCAGCATCACGATGATCTGTCAGATCCTCGGAGTGCCGGCTGAGGATCAGGTCGACTTCCGCCGGTGGTCGGTCGCGTCGACGACCGCACCGGTCCGGGGTGATGTGGCGCCGCAGGTCGCGGCGCAGAAGTCGCTGCACGACTACCTCGTCGCGCACATCGGCAAGCGCCGCGCTGAGATCGCGGCGGACCCGGATGCCGCCAGCGACGACATCCTGTCGGCCATGATCGCCGCACGCGACGAGAACGACGACAACCTCAGCGACTCCGAACTCATCGGGATGGCGTTCTTGATCCTGATCGCCGGGCACGAGACGACCGTCGGCCTCATCGGCGCGATCGCGCACGGGCTCGTCTCCCATCCCGACCAGCGGGCGCTTCTGCTTGCCGACCCCGACCTCATCCAGAACGCCGTCGAGGAGTTCTTGCGGTTCGAGGGCTCGGTACAGCGGTCGACCCTGCGCGTGGCGCTCGAAGACGTCGTGATCGCAGACACGCTCATCCCGGCCGGCTCCGTCACGCAGATGCTGATCGGTTCGGCAAACCACGACCCGAGTAAGTTCGAGAACCCGGACGTCATTGACATCACCCGTGACACCACCGGGCACGTCGCGTTCGGTCAAGGGATCCACTTCTGCCTGGGCGCACCGCTCGCCCGCGCCGAGGCGCAGATCGCCATCTCGTCGCTGCTCGAGCGGTTCCCCGAGTACACCATGGCCGTTGACGAGGACGAGCTGACCTATCACCCGACCGTGTTGCGCGCCCTCGTCGCTCTACCGGTGACGCTCACCCCGGGTGACGTCCGCGCTGAATGAGGAGGACTCGTGGAGACAGCGGAGATCATCACCGACAAGACGAAGTGCGCCAGCACGCGGCAGTGCGTGTCGGTCGCGCCAGGGATGTTCGGAATCGACCAGGCGGACGGGCGGGTGAAGGTGCTCACGCCCCACGTTCAGAGCGACGATATCGACCTCGCCGACGAGGCGGTGGAGTCCTGTCCTGTGCAGGCGCTGCGCCTGCAGCTCGCAGACCGCTGACCACAGCCGCGAGAGACGGTGCGTCGGATTCGCCCGGCGCACCGTCTCTCGCGTGTGTGACCCGCTCAGACCGCGATCGTCGCGACGCCACGGTCGAGGACCACTTCACCGTCGCCGTCGAGCGTGCGGAACCACACGTCGTGGCCGTGCGTCCAGACTTCGACGGTGAGCACCGTGCCGGGAAGCGCGGGCTTGGAGAAGCGCGCGCTCATCGTGCGCAGCCGGTCAGGGTCGCCGCCCGCCGCCGTTGCCACCAGCGCGCGGCAAGTGAATCCATACGTGCACATGCCGTGCATGATGGGGCGCGGAAATCCGGCGCGGCGGGCCACGGCGGGATCCGAATGCAGCGGGTTGCGGTCGCCGGTCAGTCGGTATAACAAGGGCTGATCAGCCCGGGTGGCGTACTCCACCTGATGATCCGCGGAACGGTCCGGCGGCGTCCACTCCGGCGCCTTCGGTCCGCGGTCGCCGCCGAAACCGCCCTCGCCGGACACCATGAAGGTCCCCGTCGTCGTGGCGAGAGGCGCGCCTGTCACAGCATCCGTCGCGACACTCTCCTGCACGAGGAGGGCGGATTTCGCCTTGTCGTAGACGTGCGTCAGCGTCGAGACAGCTTTCGCTGATCCGGCTGTCGGCACCGGCCCGTGGAAGACCACGGTCTGCTCGGCGTGCACGAGCTTCGACGTATCGAAGTCGCCCAGTGAGCGTGGGCTGCGGGCCGAGGCGAGTCCGCAGGCGAAGGTGGGCACGACGCGCTGGACGAACCCGGCGGAGTTCTCGGTCGTGTAGTCGAGTTCCGCGGCCGGATCGGCGGCGCCCGCCCCCACCGCGAGCGCGTACAGCAGCGTCTCGCGATCGGTCCACTCGCGCAGGAGCGGGTCCGTGGGGACTCCGACGAGATCATGGCGAAGGGTCATGGATCCCATGATGGCTGATGCATTCCCGCGGCCGACGCCGTCGCGTCGCTTCCCGCGTAGCGGGACGGCAGCGGCCGACGCGCGTACCGCGGAGCGGAACGATTCCGCCCGCCCGCGCGCCCGCGTCCGTTGGACGGCATACGGTGAACCATGGGTGGACGAGGAGGATCACGGTGACGCGAATCGGCCCAGGTTTGCCTGCTCCGCAACGATACGGTGAGTACCCCCGCACGAAGGAGCGGCCCCGTTCCGTCACCATCTTTGGGGCCGCGGGGCACATCGGCCGCCCCCTCGCGGAGCACCTGCGCTTTGCGGCACCCGATGTCGCGTTGCGCCTCATCACGACGTCGTCGGACAGAGCGGTGGGGCTGAGCGTCGCGTTCCCCGAGTCCGAGGTCGTGATCGCCGACTTGATGGATGCCGCGACGCTCAGCGTTGCGGTCGAAGGCAGCCAGGGCGTCTTCGTCGTGACGCCGTCACCCTTCGACGAGTCGGTGGCGATGGCGAACCTCATCGCCGCGCTCAGGGCCGACGGGTCGCTCACACACCTCGTGCGCGTGGTCGGATACGAGCCTGAGTCACGACCCGAGCGCGTGCCTCAATCGTTACGGGAGTATCAGGGCACCGCGCAGCAGCACTACGTCGCCAAGCGCCTTCTCGACGAGAGCGGCCTTCCGGTGACCTACCTCAATATCGGCGCGACCTACCTCGACAATCTGCTGCCGCTCGCACGCACGGTCAAATCGGACCGCGTCATCGTGCTGCCCCAGCGGATCATCCCGTTCATCGATCCCCGCGATGTGGGTGAGATCGCCGCCAACCTGCTCACGTCAACGGACGCGAGGCATCTCGACCAGTTCTACACCGTCAACAACGGCAACGACCTTCTCACCACCGAGGAGTTGGCCGAGATCTTCAGCGATGTGCTCAAGACGAAGATCACGGCCTACACACGCCCGGAGGCCTTCGTCGAACTCAATCGCGATCAGCTGGCGAGGCGCCGCGGACGACCGGATGCCGCCGAGCGCGTGCTCGAATTCATCGCGTACGAGCAGGGAAACGGTGCGTTCCTCAGTCTGAACGACTTCGCCCGTCGCATGCTTGGGCGCGAGCCCACGACCGTGCGGGGCTGGGTGATGGAGCACCGGCACCACTTCCTTCCGCACGGGTAACCGTGGGCATATCCCGAAAGCCAGTCATCGAAGGAGATGATGATGCGAACGACCGCGACATCGACGCTCGACTCGGCGGCGAACGTGCTGCGACTGATGCGACTGATCGGCGCGAAGGGCTCGATCACACTCGCGGAGGCGGCGATCCAACTCGGCGTCAGCAAGTCCACGGCACATCGGCTGCTCATGACGCTGCTGGCGCAGGACTATGCGACACGCGATCCCGCCGGTCGCCGCTACTACGCAGGTCAGAATGCCGTGTCGGCCGGCCTCTCCACGTTGTGGGACTTCGACATCCGGCAGCGGACAACGGCGCCGCTGTTGCGCTTGGCCGAGAGCATCGGCGAAACCGTGAAGCTCCTGGTGCTGGACGGACCATACGCCCGCGTGCTCGATGTCGCGGAAACGGTCCGATCACTGCACGTCGGCTCGTCGTTGGGGAAGCTTCTGCCTGCGAATGCCACAGCGGGCGGAAAGATGCTCCTGAGCCCGCACGGCGAGGACAGCCTGCGTCATCGCTTCGGCGACCGGCTCCCTGCCCTGACCGACCACACGATCGATGACTGGGACTATCTGGCGGTCGAGTTGCAAGCGATCCGCAAGCGGGGCTGGGCGCTCTCCGAGGGCGAGTCCACGCCACACGTGAACGGCATCGCCGTCCCCGTCGTGGGCGCGGGCGGATGGATCATCGGCGCCCTGGCGGTCGCCGCGCCGGAGGGCCGCCTGACCCGTGCGCGCCACGTTGAGATCCTCGATCAGCTGATGCACGTCGCACGCCAGCTCGGACGCGTGATGGGCGGAACGGCGGAGCGATCGAACCCGATCTCGGCATCCGCGTCGACGAACCGCCGCGCCGGCTGACGCGCGGGACCACCGCGCAGGCGTTCGGTAAGGGCGCCGCGCTCGCCCGGGAGCGGGCGACGCAGCTCCGGGTCCATGACGGAGTCCACGGCCGCGCCGATCGCTGCGGTCATCGACTCATGGATGCCGTCGGAAGGGCGGTCGCCGCCATCAGCCGAACGAGGAGTCGACCTGAATTTCGTATGCCGTCGCGAACATATGCCTCAGGGTCTGCATCCGGTCTTCCTCCACCATCTTCTCGACCGGTCCCGCGACTGCCAGTGCCGCAACGATCTGCTGATCGCGGCCGCGCACAGGCACGGCCAGTCCGCGCACGCCGCTCGTCGCTTCGGCGTCGTTCGTCGCCCAGCCCCGGTCGCGAACGAGGTCGAGCTCAGTGAGCAGGGCGGCCCAATTCGAGATCGTGCGGTCGGTACGCAGCTCGAGGCGCCCGCCGAATCGGCGCCACAGCGACTCGCGGTTCTCCTGGCTGAGGAGAACCTTGCCGCCCGCGGTCGAGTGCGCAGGGAGAAGCTGACCGACGGATCCGCCGACGCGACCGTGCTCGTCGCCCTCGGCGATCTCGACCACGCGGGCGAACGGTCCGTCGAGCACGAGGAGCTTCACCGTGTAGCCCGTGTGCTCGGCCAAGGCGGCGAGTCCCGACCCACCCGTCGGACGAGTGAACTCACCGAGCGCCGAAAGTCCCGCCTCGACGAGTGCACGTCCAGGGTGATACTTGCGATGCACCGGATCGCGCAGGGCGAACCCCTCGGACACGAGGGTGGCGAGGAGCCGATGCGCTGTCGACTTGCCGACGCCGAGCTCGTGGCTCACCTCCGTGACGGTAATCGTCCGCCGCGTGCGCAGCATGCCGACCACACGGAGCGCGTTGGCGGCGGAGTCCAGGGCATACAGCTGCGGATCGGGCACGAGATCTCCCTTCGGCGCCATGGTATCCCCGCGGACCGAGTCGTGCGATCGCTGCGGATCGACGCGTGCCGGCTGATCGGCGCGCGGCCATCCACTCGAAGGCGTCCAGAAGTGGTCGCGGCGAGTGGACAGCTCGCTGGGCGTCCCGGTCCATGGAACAACACCGCCACCCATTCGCGGAATCCCGGTCGAGACATAGCGTGGGCCCTGCACGCCCCGCATCGGGCGCGGAACGGTCGGGATCGCCGTGCGGTGAAGGAGTTCTTTGACGATGACTACGGTCGAAGTTGCGATTGTCGGAGCAGGACCGGTGGGACTCACGACGGCCCTAGGGCTGGCGCGTCGCGGTGTTTCCGTCGTGCTTCTCGAGAAGGATGAACAATTGGGTCGCTTCTGGCGCGCCTCGACCTTCCATCCACCGTCGCTCGATGTCGCGGCTGACCTCGGAATCGTCGACGACATGCTCGAGGCAGGGCTGGTCGCGCCGATGTACCAGCTGCGCGACTTCCGCACCGGGATCGTTGCGCGCTTCGACTTGAACGCCATCTCGGACGAGACCGCGTGGCCGTTCCGGCTGCAGCTCGAGCAGTACAAGTATTCGAACATCGTCGCCGCCGCCGTCCAGACGCGGCCCGAGGCGCAGATCCGCTTCTCATCCGCGGTGACCGGCATGCGCATTCATGACGACCACGTAGAGCTCGAGATCAACGGCTCCGAGACGCTGACCGCATCGTGGGTCGTCGCCGGCGACGGATCCTCGAGCATCGTGCGCGAACTCGCCGGGATCGCATTCGAGGGTGAGACGTACCCGTCGCGGCGCCTGCTGCTCAGCATCGAGGAATCCTTGAACGAACTCGTCCCCGACCTCGATCTCGTCAACTACGTCTACGCTCCGGTGGGCGCCGGGATGGTTCTGCGCATCCCGGATCTCTGGCGCGTCATGTTCACCATCCCGAGCGGCATCGACGATGCGACCGCAAGGTCGGTCGAGTACTACGGCTCTCGCTTGAGCGAGCTGCTCGGTGTCCAGCCCGAGGTCGTGTCGACCCAGGTCTACTACATCCATCAGAAGGTCGCCGCGTCTATGCGGCGCGGTCGTGTGCTGCTCGTGGGCGACGCCGCGCACGCGAACAGCCCGACGGGTGGCATGGGCCTCAACAGTGGCATCCACGACGCGTTCGATCTCATCACCACACTGACCTCTGAGAGCGCAGACCTTGACCGCGCGCTCGATGCGTGGGCCGACCGCCGCCGTCGCGCAGCAGTCGAGGAGGTGCACCGTGTGTCCAGACGCAACACCGTCGACCTCGGCGAGCCCGACGATGTGGCACGCGGACGAAAACAGGACGACGTACGTGCAATAGCCCAGGATTCGCAGCAAGCAAAGGAGTGGCTCATGGAGTCTTCGATGATCGCCAGCGTCCGCCGACACCCGATCGGTGTCGGACGGGTCGCCCCCTACACCACCGGCCCGCGCTCGTTCGTGGCCGAGGTCGTCCGATGAGCGGCCGGCTCCGCGGGCGCGTCGTCGTCGTCACAGGCGCGGGACGCGGCATTGGCCGCGAATACGCTCTCCTCGCGGCCGAACACGGCGCGAGCGTCGTCGTCAACGACCTCGGCGCGAGCTTGGACGGCGCCACGGTCGAAGACAGCCCCGCGGCCCACGTGGTCGACGAGATCCGCGCCGCGGGCGGCCGCGCCGTGGCGGACGGCAACGACATCTCCGACTGGGAGGGTGCGAAGGCGCTCATCGACCGAGCGGTATCCGAGTTCGGTGACCTGCACGTCCTCATCAACAACGCCGGGATCATGCGCGACCGGATGATGTTCAACATGAGCGTCGAGGAGTGGGACGCCGTGATCGCGGTGAACCTACGCGGCCACTTCGCGCCCACGCGCCACGCTGCCGCCTACTGGCGCGAGGAGGAGAAAGCCGGTCGCGGCGCAGACCGCGTCGTGATCTCGACGTCCAGCGTGAGCGGCCTGCGCGGCTCCATCGGCCAGGTGAACTATGGTACGGCCAAGGCCGGCATCGCGACCTTCGCGCAGCTCGTGGACCGGGAGCTCAACGAGAAGTATGGCGTCCGCAGCTACGCGATCGCACCTGGCGCGCGCACGCGGCTGACTCTCTCCACGCCGCATGCCGCCAAGACGGTCGGCCTCGCAGCGCCCGAGGGGGAGTGGGACTCGAAATCTCCCGCGAACGTCGCACCGTTCGTCATCTGGCTGGCCGATGCCGCGTGCCCGATGCCTTCCGGCAACGTCTTCGGCGTCGCCGGCGGCAAGGTCGAGCTGTACAAGACGTGGTCGATCGCCGAGCAGATCGACGGCGAACGCGAGTGGACGCTCGAAGAACTCGACGAGGCGGTTCGTCCGCTGTTGGATGCCGCACCGTCCCGTGTCCGGTCAGTCGTCGAAGCGGCGGCAAGCGGGCCGCGCGCCTGATCGCCGCGCCCGATTCAGATCAGAAAGGCGGTCGAACATGCCCTACTTCCGCACGATGGGATCACTGCCCACCAAGCGACGCACCCTCTTCCCCAAGCCCGACGGTGGCTACTATTCCGAGGAGCTTGTGGGTGAGGAAGGATTCAGCTCCGACCTCTCCCACGCGTATCACGTGAATCCCCCGACTGCGATCGTAAAAGCGGAGCGGGTCGAGCGTGACCCGATCGAAACGACCGAGAACTGGCCGCTCATCCCGCGCCACATCCGCACAGGCGAGATCTCTTCGGGCTCGGACGTTGTGATGGGCCGGGTACCGCTCTTGACCAACAGTGACGTGACGATCGGTTTCGTCACCGCCACGGAGTCGAGCGAACTGTACCGCGATGCGAGCGGCGACGAGTGCATCTACATCTACCGAGGCTCCGCGACCCTGCGATCGATGTTCGGTCCTCTTGAGGTGAAACAAGGGGACTACGTCGTGATCCCTGCGGGTGTCGTGCACCAGTGGGTGCCCGGCGAGGACGGCGTCGACGCGCTGACGATCGAATCGAAGGGCCACATCAAGCCCCCGCGGCGTTACCTGTCGAAGGCCGGTCAGTTCCTCGAGATGGCCCCGTACCGCGAGCGCGACCTGCGCGGGCCGGTGGAGCTGCCCGAGCCGGAGGTCGGCGAGGCCGATGTCATCGTCAAGCGCGACGGTCTCTTCAGCCGGATCACCTATCGCTTCCACCCATTCGATCTCGTCGGCTGGAACGGCATGGTCTACCCGTACGCGTTCTCGATCTACGACTTCGAGCCGATCGTGGGCCGCATCCACCAGCCGCCGCCCGTACACCAGACGTTCGAGGGTCCCGGCTTCGTGCTGTGCTCGTTCGTCCCGCGGCTGTCCGACTACGACCCCGACGCGGTCGGCGGTCCCGCCGCACACATGAACATCGACTCGGATGAGGTGATGTTCTACGCAGGCGGCGACTATGCCGCGCGTTCTGGATCGGGCATTGGACTCGGCTCCATGTCACTGCACCCGCTCGGGTGGACACACGGTCCGCAGAAGCTCCCCGACGGCAAGCGCAAACCCGGAGTGATGCTCGACGAGCTCGCGGTGATGGTCGACACATTCCAGCCGCTGAAACTCACCTCCGCGGCTCTCGCCGTTGAGGATCCGTCCTACGTCACCAGCTGGGACCGCTCGTTCGGGGGCGCGAATGGCTGAGCCCGTCCGCGACCTCCTGGCGGTGCCACAGGACTTCACCAGCGGTCGCATCGACATCGCCTCCGGCGTCGCGCGGATGAGCGCGACACTGTGGGCGACGCGCTGGCAGGATCCGGATGCCGACGTCGACACCGCGGTGGTCTTCGTGCACCCGACATCGAACTTCATGGGGCACTACGCCCTCCGCTCGATCGCCGCGCGCGGCCTGGCGGCTATCGGGATGGCCACGCGGTATGCGGGCAACGACAGCGCCCTCATCACGGAGAACTGCCTGCTAGACATCGGGGCAGTCGTGCGGTACCTGCGTGAGGATCTCGGGTATGCGAAGGTGCTGCTTGTCGGCAACTCGGGCGGCGGTAGCCTCGCCGCGCTCTATCAGAGCCAAGCGGAGAACCCGACGATCACGGCCACGCCGGCCGGTGATCCGCCGGACCTGACGGTCGACCGGCTGCCGCCGCTGGACGGCCTCAGTCTGGCCATGGCGCATCCCGGACGTGCCCGGGTGTACACGGACAGTCTGGATGCCGCCATCCGCGACGAGCACAACCCGTTCGATCGCGACCCAGAGCTCGACATGTTCCGTGCCGAGCACGGCCCCCCCTACTCGCCGGACTTCGTCGAGCGGTACCGAGCGGCGCAGGAGGCGCGCAACCGCCGGATCACGGCGTGGGTGCGCGATGAGCTGGCCCGGTTGGCGGAAGACCCTTCGGGTCCTGACGACCTGCCTTTCGTCGTCCATGGCACGGCGGCGGACCCCCGGTTCCTCGACGTCATGATCGATCCGAGCGACCGGGTTCCCAACACCATTCTCGGCGACCCATGGAAGACGAACTTCCTCCCGGCACGCCTCGGGCACTACTCCAGCCTGCGATCCTGGCTGAGTCAATGGAGCATCGATGACAGTCGCTCTGATGCCATCGCCGAGCTGCCGCACGTGACCGTGCCCGTGCAGATCGTCTACGGGACCGCCGACAATGCGGTCTTCCCGAGCCACGCCAAGGCGATGTTCGAGGCGATCCGCTCCGAACGCAAGGAGATGATCGTCCTCGAAGGGGCAGACCACTACTTTCGCACAACCCCGCACTTGCGTCAGGCGATGTGCGACCACATCGCGCGATGGGCGCATTCGCTGTAGCGGTCCCGCCGCAGACGCCAACCGCGCCTACGCGGGTGTCGCGGCGTCGGCGCGGTTGGCACGCATCCGCTCGGCGGCCTCGAGCAGCTCGCGGGCGATCTCGAGCCGGCGCGTGGGGTTCATCCGCGCGCTCGGCGCTGCGACCGCGAGCGCGGCGACGATCTTGTTCGCTACGCCCGTCACCGCAACCGCCACGCCGTCGACGCCCACCGTCGATTCCTGACGGCTGGTCGCCCACCGACGCTTGCGCGTCGCTTGCAGTTCGACCATCAAGTCATCGAAGTCCGTGATGGTGTGTTCCGTGAGCGCGGGCAGACCTGTCGGGAAGAGACGACGGAGGTGGTCCTCGGTCGCGTTCTGGAGGAGGATCTTGCCGCCGGCGGTCGCGTGCACAGGGAGCATCCGACCGATACCCCCGCCGACCTGCAACGCGTGTTCAGCCTCGATGGAGCTGATGCACCGTGAGAAGCGCCCCTGCAGAACGAGGAGCTTCACCGTCTCGCCGATGCGCGCGGCGGCATCCGCCATCGGCTGGTTCGCACGCCGCTGAACATCGAAAGTTCCCATCGACGACAGTCCGACCGCGACCAGGGTCGCGCCCGGGTGATACACGCGCTTCAACGGGTCGCGTTCGGCGAATCCCTCCGTCACGAGCGTGGACAAGAGGCGATGGGCGGTGGACTTGGCCACGTCGAGCTCCTTCGCCACCTGCGTGACGGTGAGCGTCGCGTTCGTTCGGAACATCTGCACCACCCGCAGCGCGTTCACCACAGAGTCCAGCGTTGGATTCCGCATGCAAGAACTTTACACCTGGCGCGCGCTGACCTCGTCGGAGTCGACATAGCGTCAGTGCATCTCAACGTCGAGGAGCGCAAACGTGAGTGATCAGGCAGATGTCCTCATCGTCGGTGCGGGGCCTGTGGGCCTCTATGCCGCCTATTACGCCGGGTTCCGCGGCATGTCGGCTATCGTCGTCGACTCGCTTCCCGAGGTGGGCGGACAGATCTCCGCCATGTACCCCGAGAAGTACCTATATGACATCGCCGGGTTCCCCCGGATCAAGGGCCGCGAACTCGTCGAGAACCTCACCGCCCAGATGTCCGTATTCGCACATCCGGTGCTGCTCGGCGAGCAGGCGGTGTCTCTTGCGGGCGAGCTCGGTGACTTTGAGCTCACGACCGCTTCCGGCCATCGTTTTCATGCCCGGTCGGTCGTCATCACCGGCGGCATCGGCACCTTCACGCCGCGGCGACCACCGGTCGCGACAGAGTACGAGGGCCGTGGCCTGTCCTACTTCGTCAAGGATCCCGAACTCCTCCGGGGCGCGGACGTCGTGGTTCTGGGCGGCGGCGACAGCGCCGTCGACTGGGCGCTCACCCTCGAAGATGTCGCCGGATCGGTCGCACTGGTTCACCGGCGAGACCAGTTCCGCGCTCACGAACACTCGCTGGCGCTCCTGCGTGCGTCGCGAGTCGAAGTGCTGACCAGCGCGCAGATCGCAGCCGCGTACGGGGAGGACGTCCTCAACGCGGTCGACGTCGTCTGCGCTGGTGAGACGCTTTCGCGCAAGGCCGACCATGTCGTGTCCGCACTCGGCTTCATCGCCGACCTCGGTCCCCTGACGGAGTGGGGGCTGGAAATGAGAGAACGGCACATCGCCGTCGATCCGCACATGTCGACCAGCCGCCGCGGCGTGTATGCCGCGGGCGACATCAGCGACTTCGATGGCAAGGTCCGGCTGCTGGCAGTCGGATTCGGCGAGGCCGCGACCGCGATCAACAACCTCGCGGTCGCACTGCGGCCGGAGCTGTCGCTCATGCCCGGCCACTCGTCCGACCAGGTCACATCAGGAGCGCTCGTATGAGCTACTACATCACAGACAACTGCCTCGACGTGCTCGACCAGTCGTGCGCCGAGGAATGCCCGGTCGACTGCATCTACGTCGGCGATCGGCGCGCCTACATCGATCCCGTCAAGTGCATCGACTGCGGGAATTGCCTGCAGGTGTGCCCCGTGAAGGCGATCGGCAAGACGCCCGCCCTAGACGACGACAGCAGGACGGCCCTGAACGACAACAACGAGTTCTTCATCGAGATCCTCCCGGGGCGCACCGAGCCCCTGGGCAGCCCGCGCGGATCGCTTATCACGGGGGAAATCGGCGTCGACACGGCACGAGTAGGAGGACTGTAATGCGCAACGTAGCGGATGGCGTCGAGGTGGGGACCGACGCAGGACGGGAAGTCGAAGACCCGGCGACACTCGAGGTGGTCGACAGCGTCGAGGTTTGCGCGCCGGAGGGGATCGACCAGACCGTGCGAGCGGCGCGCGCGGCGTTCCCGGGCTGGGCCGCCTCCGGCGAGGATCGGCAGGCCGCTTTGACGCGCGTGTCTGCGGTGCTCGCCTCGCACGAGGATGAGCTCGCGATCTTGCTCAGCCGTGAGCAAGGCAAGCCGCTCGCGCAGGCGTATCAGGAATTCCGCGGCAGCCGTCGGATCCTCGACTGGTACGCGGCGCTCGCCGACGCCGATGAGATCCTGCGTGAGACCCCCGAAGAGAGGGTCCTCACAAAGCTGACGCCGATCGGTGTCGTGGGCATGATCACCCCGTGGAACTTCCCGATCACGATCCTCGGCATGAAGCTGTGGGCAACGCTGCGGGCGGGGAACACGACCGTCATCAAGCCGGCGTCGACGACACCGCTCAGTACGCTGCGCATGGTCCAGCTCATCGCAGAGGTGCTTCCCCCCGGTGTGGTGAACACCGTAACCGGGAGTGGCGCCGTCGGACAGCATCTTGCCTCGCATCCGCTCGTGGACAAAGTGTCGTTCACCGGCTCAACCGAGGTCGGCCGTGAGGTGATGCGTGCCGCCACCCCCGGGCTCAAGCGACTTACACTGGAACTGGGCGGCAACGACCCCGCGATTCTTCTCGACGATGTGGACCTCGACGCGGCCCTGCCGATGATCTTGCGCAGTGCGTTCCACAACGCCGGCCAGGTGTGCCAGGCGATCAAGCGCGTGATGGTGCCCCGGCACCTGTATGGGGACGTCGTCGACGGACTCGTCACGCTCGCGAACGAGAGCTTCGTCGTGGGCCGCGGGCTGACGGAAGGTGTCACGATGGGGCCGGTGAACAACTTCGCCCAGCGCGAGACGGTAAGGGGGCTCGTCGCCGACGCGCGTAAGCGCGGGGCGATCGTCCACACGGTGGGTCGTCGGATCGACGCCGACCTTCCTGGCTACTTCCTCATGCCGACGATCGTCGCCGGTGTCGAGGCGGACTGGCCCCTCGCCGCGACGGAGCAGTTCGGTCCGTCGTTGCCGCTGGTCGCCTACGACGACCTGGACCGCACGATCGCCGATCTCAACGCCGGAGAATTCGGCCTCGACGCGTCAGTGTGGGGACGTGACGAGGATGCTGCGATCGACGCGAGCCTGCGGCTCGAGGTCGGGCAGTCCTTCGTGAACACTCACGCCGGCCCGCCTGACCCACTGATCCCGTTCGGCGGCGTCAAAGGAAGCGGCTTCGGGCGGGAGCTCGGACTGCAGGGCCTCGAGGAGGCCAGCCAGCTGCGCGTCCTCAAAGTGCACCGGGCTTCCGTGCCCGCGACCGTCGGCCGATGAGCGCGGCGCTCGTTCCGCCGACGGCCTCGTTCTCCCTCGACACTTGGGGATTCGAAGGGTCCGCCGATCCGTTCCCCTACTACGCGCGGCTACGTGAGTACGGGCGCGTAGTGCGCGTACCACGCACCGGTGTAGACAACTACGTCATCACGCGGTTCGAGGACGCAATCGATGCGCTCCAGGATCCGAGGCTTCTGAAGGATCCGCAGCGGATGCGCGATGTGTTCGAGAGCTCGGGCGTGCATCCCCAGCAGTCCGGGTTCGTGCTCAGCGGAAGTGCGCACCGACACCTGCTCAACACAGATCCTCCTGATCACACGAGGCTCCGTCGTCTCGTTTCCCCGGCGTTCACTCCGCGACGCATCGGCGCCCTGCGTCCGCGAATCCAGGAGATCGTCGATGGACTCCTGGACGGCATGGAAAAGAAGGACGAGCCGGATCTCATCCAGGACTTCGCCTACCCGCTGAGCATCACCATGATCTGCGAGCTGCTCGGCGTGCCCGCTGCCGATCGGACGGGGTTCCGAGAGTGGTCATCGGCTGCAACCACACCTGGCATCGCCTCCACTGCCGCAAGGGATTCCGGTGCTGCTGCTCTGGAGGACTACCTCGTCGAGCACATCGCCGCCAAGCGCATTGCAATGGCCGGCGTGTCCGACCCCGCGCAGGCGCCCGACGTCCTCTCGGCGATGATCGTGTCCCAGACGTCAGACGATCGCCTCAGCGACTCCGAACTCGTCGGGATGGCATTCTTGCTCCTGATAGCGGGCCACGAGACGACCGTTGGACTGATCGGGTCGTCTGCGCTCGCTCTATGCCGCCGCAGAGATCAGCGCGAATTGCTCCTCGCGGACCCGTCGCTCATGCCTGGCGCGGTGGAGGAGTTCCTCCGTTTCGATGGGCCGGTGCTCCGCTCGACGGGTCGCGTGGCCGCGGAGGACATCACGATCGCAGGGCACTTTATCCCGGCCGGCAGCATCGTGTCCATGCTCATCGGCGGAGCGAATCACGATCCCGAGGTCTTCGCCGACGCCGACGAACTAGACATCACGCGTGAAATGGAGCGGCACGTTGCCTTCGGGCAGGGCGTGCACTTCTGCCTCGGAGCACCGCTGGCGCGCCTGGAGGCACAGCTCGCGCTCGGGACACTGCTCGAACGGTTTCCCGACTACGACCGCACGATCAGCGACGCCGAGTTGCAGTACATGCCGACCGTCATCCGCGCGCTGGCGTCCTTGCCTGTCGCGCTGCGCTGACCGCATCCGTCGTCCCTTATGCCGGAACAGTCCCGCCATCGTAACGCGAGGACGCGAGCAGGTCCTAGGCTCTCGCTACCAGGTGTCCGGGGGGGACATAACCGCCCCCGCTGTCGAAGGAGATGACATGGCACGTCGATTGAGCAGACCCCACATCGCAGCCAGCACCGCGGCGCTTGCTCTTGTCCTCGCCGGCTGCGGTTCATCCGCGCAATCAGTTCCTGCCGAAGGCAGCCGGGAGTCGGCAGCGGGGCCGGCGAGCGGCCAGGTGACGCTCTACTCTCCGGCGGCAGGCGAGCTGACCGACGTGTACGCGGCTTTCAATATGGAGCACCCGGACATTGAGATCAATCCGGTACGTCTCGTCGGCCAGGAACTCGGTACACGTGTGCGCAGCGAGGTGACCAGCGGCCAGCAGGTCGCGGATATTGTCATCACCACGACGACATCGGCGTTCGGCCCGTGGGGAAGTGAGGACACGGCGGACTGGTTCGAGCCCTTCCTGCCCGAGGGGGCATCCCTACTGGCCGCGGACGCCGTGAATGAGGAGCAGGGGTGGTTCGCGCCCTTCAGCTCGGGCTTCGGCATCGCATACAACTCGGACACGCTCGACGAGGCGGACCTTCCGACATCCTGGGACGACGTCATCGATTCGAAGTGGCGAGGCCAACTCGTGATGCCTGATCCGCGGCAGCTGTCGCTCAGCTCCATCTCGATCGCCGCACTCCTGGATGCGGGCGTGATTGACGAGTCCTGGCTGGACGACCTTGCCGCGCTGGACCCACGCATCGTCGACGGCGGCCCCGCGGTCGGTCAGTCGATGGGGAGCGGCGAGTCCGGGCTGGGATTCTGGGGCACGGGCTTCGTTACGAACGCGGCCGCAGCGGGGTCTCCCGTCGGCTGGACGGACGTTCCGCCGACGCAGAGCATGAATGCGGCAGTTCTGCTCGCCGGCGCGCCCAATCCCGACGCGGCCAAAGCTTTCCTGAGCTGGCTGATCAGCGAGAACGGCCAGGCGGCCCTGGCTGCCGCTGGATACATCCCGCAGATCGAGGGTGCGACCCTGCCTGATCTCATCACAGAGGAAGCGCTCGCGGAGTCGACGGTTATCCCTCCGTACGAGGACATAGACCCGGCGATCCAGGACGTCTTGGCCCGGTTCGACGAGTTGCTGGGCTGATTGACAAGGCACAAGCTTCTTAAACGATGCGGACGGGCCTTTGCGTTGCTGCTCCGTCGGCGGGACGCCTCACTGGTCGAGTGCGGGAGCGGGTCGTTACACCGCGAAGCGTTCCGGCCCCGTCCTAAGCCGCCTGCGGACTGGGCATACGCCGCCTCGGCGCGATGAAGACCGATGCCGTCGGGCTCCAAACTGAGGCGGGTTATCAGACCGTCAATTTCGATCAAATTCTGCGCTGTAAACCTCGGTAAGAGTTGGGGAGTTCGACATAGGTTGGATCGACCTATTCAAGACAACCCCGAGACCGACACCATGAACTCAATCACGACCGGCTTGTTCGCCGCCTCCAGCGAGACCGAACCACCTTCGGCGCGAGCGGCGTTCTTTGTATCCGACAGTACGGGCATTACCGCGGAGACTCTGGGGAGCGCGCTGCTGGCGAATTTTCCGGGTGTGCCCATCGCCCGGCAGACGATTCCTTTCATCGACACGGTCGACGGGGCCCGTGCCATTGCCCGGGACATCCAGGAAGTCATCGGGGCGGGGGGGCAGCCGATCGTCTTCGCCACAGTGAAGTCCGTCGCGATCCTGGGGCAGCTCCAGGTGCCTGGCGCGGTCGTGATCGACCTGTTGAGCGGACACCTCACCGAGCTGGAGGACGCCCTGGGGACGACCAGGTCGGAGCAGTTGGGTCAGTTTCACGGGGTGGGGGATATCGAGCGCTACTTCGCTCGCATGCGGGCCGTCGAGTACGCGATCGAACACGACGACGGTCAGAGCAGACGTGGGTTGGACACCGCTGACGTGATCATCATCGCTCCGTCCCGATGCGGGAAGACACCGACCACGATGTACCTGGCTCTGCAGTACGGGCTTCTCGTGGCCAACTACCCGCTCACAGACGACGACTTCCCGACCGAGGACCTCCCGCGAACCGTGAACGCCCACGCGTCCAAGTGCTTCGGGCTGACCACGACGCCACTGAGGTTGAGCCAAGTGAGGCACGAGCGCCGTCCCAATTCTGCGTACTCGAGTCTTGCCCAATGCACGCTCGAGCTCCGTCGAGCCGAAGACCTGTACCGGCGCAACGGCGTGCGCTTCCTCAACTCGTCCACGAAATCGGTCGAGGAGATGTCAGCGGTCATCATGCAGTCCATGCACCTCCGCAGCTGACCCGGCGCGGTACGCATCCCTCTCACCCACATGATCAGCGATCAGGAGTCCCCCATGACGAACATTCTCTTGTACAGCGAGGTCGGCATGGCCGATGTGGCGCAGGTCGGCGGGAAGAATGCCTCCCTGGGGGAGATGGTCTCCCATCTGTCGGACGCAGGTGTGAGGGTGCCTGGTGGCTTCGCGACGACCGCCGACGCGTATCGTGAGTTTCTGGCGGCGAACGGCCTTCACGATCGGATCCGTCACGCTGTCGAGGGCGTCGATGTGGCGGATGTCGCCGAGCTGTCCCGGGTCGGGGCTGCGATGCGGGAGTGGATTCTGGCGCAGCCATTCCCTGCAGCGTTCGAGCAGGACATCCGGCGTGCCTATGCGCGGCAGGTCGCCGGTGATGCGGAACCGGAGTTCGTGTCATGGGCGGTGCGCTCGAGCGCGACCGCCGAGGACCTTCCGGATGCCTCCTTCGCTGGCCAGCAGGAGACCTTCCTGAACATCAGCGGGATCGAGAACATCCTCCTCGCTATCCGCCATGTCTTCGCATCGCTGTACAACGACCGCGCCATCGCCTATCGGGTGCATCACGGGTTCGATCACGACGACGTCGCGCTCTCGGCTGGAGTTCAGCGCATGGTCCGATCAGACATCGGAGCCTCCGGTGTGCTCTTCACTGTGGATACCGAGTCGGGCTTCGACCGGGCAGTCTTCGTCACCAGCTCCTATGGTCTCGGCGAAGCGGTGGTGCAGGGCGCGGTGAATCCGGACGAGTTCTACGTCTACAAGCCGGCGCTGCGCGCTGGCCGCCCCGCGATTCTCAAGCGATCCGTAGGCGAGAAGGCCGTGAAGATGGTGTACGCCCACGGCCGTCATGTCGGGGGGAGCACCGTGTTCACCGATGTCGCTCCGCGAGAGCGCGCGCGGTTGAGCATCTCAGACGCCGAAGTCGAGGAACTCGCGCGGCAGGCCCTCGTCATCGAGGAGCACTACGGGCGTCCGATGGACGTCGAGTGGGGAAAAGACGGCGTCGATGGGGAGTTGTATATCCTGCAGGCGCGTCCGGAGACCGTCGTCTCCCGTGCCGAGGGAAATGTCATGCGCCGGTTCGTGCTCGAAGAGGCGGGTGTTCCGATCGTGGATGGGCGAGCGATCGGCCAGAAGATTGGCGCCGGACCGGTACGGGTGATGACCTCGATCGAGCAGATGGATCAATTCCGCAAGGGCGAGGTGCTCGTCGCTGACATGACCGATCCCGACTGGGAGCCGATCATGAAGCTTGCATCGGCGATCGTGACCAACCGCGGCGGCCGGACCTGCCATGCGGCGATCATCGCGCGTGAACTGGGCATTCCCGCCGTTGTGGGCGCCGTCGAGGCGACACGCGCCCTCACCGATGGGCAGGAGGTGACGGTCTCCTGCGCGGAAGGTGACACCGGGCTCGTCTACCAGGGGATCCTGAACTTCACCGAGGCGATCACCGAACTGGACGCCATGCCGGAAAGCCCCGTGAAGATCATGCTGAATGTCGGCACCCCAGATCAAGCGTTCTCATTCTCGAAGTTGCCCAATCGGGGCGTCGGACTGGCGCGACTGGAATTCGTCATCAACCGGCAGATCGGCATCCACCCCCGGGCGCTTCTCGAACACGAAAGCCTCCCCGCTCCGCTGCGCGATGAGATCGCCGAGCGCATCAGCGCTTATGCCTCGCCGCGCGAGTACTTCGTGCGACGCGTCGCCGAGGGAATCTCGATGCTCGGCGCCGCGTTCGCGCCCGAGCCCGTCATCGTCCGCCTCTCCGACTTCAAATCAAACGAGTATGCCAACCTCCTCGGCGGCGAGCTGTACGAACCGCATGAGGAGAATCCGATGATCGGCTATCGCGGGGCATCCCGGTACATCTCGGACGACTTCCGCGCCTGCTTCGACATGGAATGCGAGGCGTTGCGATACGTGCGCGACGAGATGGGACTGACCAACATCGCCATCATGGTGCCCTTCGTCCGCACGCTAAGCGAAGCGGCTGCGGTGATCGACCTGCTCGCCGAGAACGGACTCCGGCGTGGTGAGAACGGGCTGCGCGTGATCATGATGTGCGAATTGCCCTCAAACGCGGTGCTCGCTGACGAATTCCTGGAGTACTTCGACGGGTTCTCCATCGGGTCCAACGACATGACGCAGCTCACGCTCGGACTCGACCGCGACTCCGCGCTGGTTGCGGCGACGTTCGACGAGCGAGACCCAGCAGTGCTCAAGATGCTTTCACTGGCCATCGACGCCTGCGCCCGCGCCGGCAAATACGTCGGCATCTGCGGCCAGGGTCCCAGCGATCACCCCGACCTCGCAGAATGGCTGGTCGAACAGGGCATCGAATCGATGTCGTTGAATCCCGACACCGTCGTCGAGACGTGGCTGCGATTGTCCAAGCAGCAACTGACGACCGTCTGACGCCGATCGTCACCGCCTCCGATCAACCGGCTCCGATCGATTCCGCAGCGTTCGGAGGACAACCCTGACGAACGTATTCGGCTGAGTAGGAGATCCAAAAAGGCATGTGGACTTGAACTGCCGATGCCTTCCGAGCCATGGCAGAAGTACGTTCTCGACTGGAGGCACAGCAGTCACCCGCCGGTACGCTCACCTCGTCACGGCCCACGGCGAGGTTTCCCGCCGATCGTTCGTGGCGCCCGGCGTGACTGGAACGCGCTCAAGTCCGTGGTCAACGGGCCGACGAACTCCCGACCATCGCGTCGGCGTGGTCGGCAATCCACGCGACGAGCGGGAGCATCTGCTCCATGAGGTCGCGGCCGAGCGGTGTGAGGCTGTACTCCACGTGTGGCGGAACGCTCGGCAACGAGTCCCGGTGCACGAGTCCGTCAGAGGCGAGGGTGCGCAGCGTCGACGCGAGCATCTTCTCGCTGATGCCGTCGACCTGTCGGCGCAGCTCGCTCCACCGCAGCGTTCCGTCAGAAAGCGCGCAGAGCACGAGCACGCCCCACCTGCTCATGATGTGGTCGAGGACGACGCGCGTGCCGCAGCCCTCCCCGAAGACACCGTCCCGAGGCGCGCGATTCTGCGCGGAACTAACCATCATGTCAGTACCTTACCCAAAAGTGGGTACCGATCTTACGGAAGGTAAACGGGAGATGCCCCGTTGTCGTGGAGGACCCCTGAGAAAGGACTCCTCATGACCATCCTCATTACCGGTGCCGCGGGCCAGCTCGGTCGCCTCGTCGTCGACAGTCTCCTCGCTCGCGGTGTCGAGCCATCGGCCGTCCGCGCGGGCGCGCGCGACGTCGCCAAAGCCGCTGACCTGGCCGACCGCGGCGTGCAGGTCGTGGCACTCGATTACGACGCTCCCGAGACTGTTGCGGCGGCCGTCGATGGCGTCGACGCCATGTTGCTCATCTCGGGCAGTGAGGTCGGCAAGCGCGCGGCGCAGCACCAGGTCGTCATCGGTGCAGCTCGTGTCGCAGGCGTCGCGAAGCTCGTCTACACGAGCGCGTCGAATGCGGCGACGAGCAACCTCGTACTCGCACCCGAGCACAAGGCGACCGAGGAGGCCATCGCGGCGTCCGGCATCCCCGCGGTGATCCTTCGCAACAACTTGTACACGGAGAACTACGTCGCCGTCGTGGCACGCGCGAGGGAGACCGGCGTCATCGCCGCGAGCGTCGGCGAGGGCCGCGTCGCCTCTGCGAGCCGCATCGACTACGCCGTGGCCGCGGCTGTCGCGCTCACCGAGGACAGGCACATCGGCCAGGTCTACGAGCTCGGTGGGGACGCCGCGTGGAGCTTCGACGAGCTCGCCGCCGTGACCTCAGACCTGACGGGCCGAGAGGTTCGCTACATGCCGCTCACGACCGCGCAGCACACCGCCGCACTCGAGACCGCCGGGCTCGACGCCAGCACGGTCGGCTTCGTCACGGCGCTGGACGCGAACATCCGTGACGGCGCACTCGCCGAGACCGACGGCACGCTCTCGCTCCTGCTCGGTCGCCCTACGACGCCCCTGGACGAGGGCTTGCGCGCGGCGCTCTGAGCGTCAGCGGCTCGTCCGGCCCGCTCTGGGTCTCTCGAGCGGGCTGGACGCGCCGCCGAAAGCGTCGGCCGCGGGCGAGGTCGTCCGGGACCCGCTGATCTACCGCGGCGACCTTCACGAGATCTATGCCGAGTGGCGCACCGTGTTCGATTCGTACGAACCACTGCCGCACGGGCGGAGGCCGAGGCCGGGGTGCACCCTACGCGCATCCACCTCTGCTCGGGGCCCAGAAGCCTCGGTCAGGCGTTCAACTTCGATGTTCTCGTCGCGGAGTAGAGGTTGGCGTACGAGGACCGAGCGGTTGCCTACCCCCTTTCGCGGCTCCACCCGCAGTCGGAGAATAGCTTCGCCAAGAACGTCGATCGTGACCAGACGGTCCGCCGAGAGCCCATTTCTGACACATGACACCGAGTAGTTCAGAGGGCTCAACGGCTGGCACTGCTTGTCTACGGATCAGAGGGTTAGGGGTTCGAGTCCCTTCGGGCGCGCACTGTGTTGAGACAGTGAACCTCGAGAGCCCGCGGATTTGTCGGCGACGGTTGAAAACGAGGCCATAGCGACGGCTTGCCTTCCAGCGGTCGTCGCAATGGCCTACTTTTCGAACGTCGTCGACAGGATGTCCGCGGGTTCTCGTTTTACCCTGCCGGCCCGCACGTGGCGTCCACAGCACGCCGCCCGCATCACGCGCCATGCCGTTCATCCATTTCGGACAGCATGCGGCGCACGTTCGTCGAGGTCCTATCTTCGACGGTGATCATGGGAGCAATGATGACCTCGGACCAGCGTGCAACCGTCGAGAACTTGGAGAAGTTCTTCGTCTCCTACGTTGCGGCATTCAACTCTCGCGACGCGTCTCGAACCGCCGAGCATGTGTACACACCCTGCTTCGACCTCCACGTCGTCGACGGCCGTCCTGGCCAAAGCATCTTCGCGTCGAGCGCCGAAATGGCCGCTCACTTCCAGGATCAGATCGATCGCATCTCCGAGTTGGGTTGGGCTGGCACCTCTCGAGTGCTCCGTACGCGGATCACCCTCCTCACCGAACGGACAGCGTCAATCCTGGCGGACTTTGAGCGGCGCACCACAGATGGGGCATTCATCGAGGGTGGCAGGGTCATCTACTACCTCCTGAACGAGGCCGGAGACTGGAAGATCTCCGGTTACGCCCACGTCGCGGAAGGCTACCCTCGCCCGGATGATGCTGGCGGGTGAACGCCCCCGTTCGGTACTGACGAACATCGCGCGCGCGGCATCTTCGCCGATCGCACGATGGGCTGAAGCGAACCGTACTCGGATTCGTCGCAAACATCATCGCCGTACCGAACGAGGGGACACCATGGCCGCTGTGCCTCAAAATGCGAACGAGAAGAAGATGGTCGAGTTTCTCGACCTCTGGGTGAAGTCGGATGTCGACCTGCTCATGCCGTACTTCCATCCCGACTGCGTCTACACGGACATGCCGTATGAGCCTCGACGCGGGGAGAAGGAGATCCGCGACTTCATCGCGTACTGCTTCACGACGCTCGATCTCGACATCGAAACTCTTCGCATCGCCTCGAGAGGCAACTTTGTTTATACCGAGCGCATCGAACACGTCACATTCCACGATGGACGCAAAGTCGACGTTCCGCTTGCGGGCGTCATGGAACTCACGGACGACGGCTTGCTGATCAACTGGCGGGAGTACTTCGATGCGCGCGAGGTCGAGGGAAATCCTGCGCCCGAATCATTCCGCAATTCGCAGGGGGACTGAACGCGGCATGAGAACGAAGGGCGGTCCGGGTCAGCCGGACCGCCCTTCGTTTCGTCACTCTCCATTCGATTTCCGAATCACGTGAGCGGTGGTCTCGAACGCAAGGCGCGCCGCCTCATCCAGGGGGAGGGTGCGGTGCGCCGACGAGATGATCTCGACACCGAAGGGACCCTGGAACCCCGCTCGACGGACCGCCTCCACGAAGGCACGCACGTCGAGGTCGCCCTGGCCGCACGGCAGTCGACGATCGAGGGTGTCATCGAGAAGGTCTCCGACCGGGTCTCGGGCCGCGTCATTGAGCTCCACCGCGAACACGCGGTCTGCCGGAAGGCGCGCGACGTCCCCGTACGGCGTGCCCGAGCGTGCGACGTGCCAGATGTCGATGCACAGTCCCCCGTTCGCGCGCCCGGCGGCGTTCACCAAGGCCAGTCCGTCCGCCGGCGTGGCAACCGTGGTGAACGGCATGGGTTCGATCGCGACGTTGAGGCCGGTGGCGGCAGCGACGTCACACAGTTCGGCGAATCTCTCAGCGAGCTGCGCGTCGTCGACCGGATGCGGCGGACCCCCGCATTTCAGATGGCGCGCTCCGAAGGCTTCAGCCGCGTCGAGCAGGACATCCCGGACGCGGTCCGATTCGATGCGAGCGTCGCCGTCGGCGAACCAGTCGCCGAGCATCTCGACCTCGACGTCCACGATCCCGCTCGCGTCCAGGCGCTCGGCGATGTTCTTCAGCCCGTAGCGCTCTAGCGAGGCTTCGAGGTCCTGGAAGGAGAAACCCATACCGACGAAACCCGCCGCGCTGGCCGCCTCGATGCGGTCATACAACGGGAAGGGACTCACTTCGGAAAGGCCGGGACGCAGCGGCACCGCGTCGCCGGCGATCGTCCAGTAGGAAGCCAAGAGGCGGAAATCACTCACGGTTCGCACTTCCTCGCAGCGGGGCGCAGGTGGAGAGTCATCGCTCGAAGTAGCGACGCGGATTATGGATGAGCATTTCGTCGACCTGGGCCTGCGTCACTCCGCGGTCGAGAAGCGCGGGAACAGCCTGCTGAGAGACGACAAGGAACGTGAGGTCCTTCTCCAGGCGGTTGCGTGGTTCGCCCGGCGGGTAGAAGTCGGCGAAAACGAAGTTGTCGTGAGAGAGCGTGATGCGGTCCGAGTATCCCTCCTCGACGAGGGCGACGATCGTGTTGATTCGATCACCAAAGGTGAACCCGCCGAACTCCTCACCGCCGTGGCCGAAGCGGTCCATGCCGAGGATGGATCCCCGATCTGCCACGGCCCGCAGATAGTCGACATCCTTGGTGTCACCGGAATGTCCGATGATGACGCGTGGGAGGTCGACCCCCTCCGCCTCCAGGACGTCCTGAGCCAGCAGGCCGCTACGCGAGTGGGAGTCCGTGTGCACCGTGACGGGTGCTCCCGTTGCGAGGTGTGCCTGCGCCACCGCGCGGAGGATGCGTTCGATGTCCGGCGTGAGTCCATGGGTGTCGATGGCGCACTTCAGAAATGAGGCCCTGATATCCGTCCCCGCGATACCTACAGTGAGGTCGTTTACGAAGTGGTCGACCATGAAGTCGGCTGGCTGCCCCGGTGCACGGTCAACGTCGTAGCCGAGGCCGGGGCCCACGTAGGTGAAGGGGAAGGGTACGTCGCGGTAGGTGTAGATCCCCGTCGCGGGGATGATGTTCAACTCCACGCGGTCGGCCACGGCCTTCATCCGGTGGATGAAGCGGCCGAGACCGAGGACGGTCGGGTCCATGATCGTGTCGATGCCTGCGGCTTTCAGCTCAGCCAGCTGCTCGACGGCGGTTTCGATCATGTCCTCTTCGACGAAGTCGGGACGGTAGTTGTAGCGATACTCCTCGTTCAGGACGAAGAGGTGCTCATGCACGAGGACGCGACCGAGCGCGGAGCTGTCGATCGTGCCCGTGAGGGTGGAGACTGCAGTCATATCAGGGGTTCTCTCGTTCGCGGGTGGGTCAACGGTCGAGTTCGGCCGCGCGCTCGGGCACCGGAATGTGTCCTGTCCTACCTTCGAGCATGAAGCTCGTCGCGAAGGACAGTGCGCGGAAGGACCCGTCCTCCTCGCTCGGCCAGATCGAGTGCACGGCATTCCGAGGAATGTGGACGAGGTCGCCCTGCTCCAGCACGCGCCTTTCTCCCTCGATCCACATCACGGCGCTGCCACGAAGGATGTAGTAGAACTCATCCGAGTCGTGATAGTGCGGTTCGAGCCGCGCCCCGTCCTTCAGCTCGAACTCGGCGACGAACTCGAGGTAGCTGCCCATGGTCTGCTCTCGAAGCTCCTCCTTGTCGTAGAAGAAGTACGAGAGGCAGGTGCCGCCATGCTCGACGATCGGGTCTTTTGACTTGAGATTCCGCACATCCATGTGTGAGCGTCCTTTCCAGGGTGGGTGGTCGGTCAGTCGATCATGTTCGTGGCGCCGGTCGCTTCGATGAGCGCAGCACGTGTGACGCCGTAGCGGCCGATCAGCGTCGGTTCTTTTCGGAAGACGAACCCGTACGTCGCCGTCGACCGGTACGCGTTGACGTGTCGGACGGCAGCCGAGAGTCCCTCCGCGGCGCCCGCGAATGCCTCACCGGTGTACACACGGTTCAGCGCGGTCGCGTCTCGGACCACGACCTCGATGAATGCCTGGTACTGCTCGGTGACGGGAATGTCGTTGTCGACGTTGGGGGAGTCCCAGTCACCAAGCATGAAGTCGTCGACGAACGTATAGCGAAGGCGGAGGACCTCGGGTAGATCGGCGAGGGGAGGAAGGAACCGGTCGCGAAGGTGCACGCGGAAGGCTTCGTGTGTGACGCCTTCAGCTCGACGAAATGCGAGGAACACGCGTAGGTGACCTTCAGTGCCTCGGGCGTAGGGGTCCGGAAGTGAATCCACGAGCGTCTTGTTCTGACCCTCGGCCGAGGTCTGAACGACCAGCGACTCGAAAATGTTCTGCTCGTCGGAGGAGAGCCGTCGCTCGGCGAAGACGCTGCCGAAGGCTGCGCTGTCCTCCACCGATGCCCAGCCGAATTCGGCGAGGCCGTCGAGCTGATACCGGTCTTCAATCTGACTGGAGATCCCGGGAAGGATAGGCCATAGGTGCCCCCGGTCGTTCTCGAGGTGGTGCTGGAAATACACGCTCAGGTGCCCACAGGCAGTGATCGATACCCCGTGCACGTCACGCCAGTATCCGGATGCGATCTCGGGCGTGAGGTCACGACGTCGTTGAGTCGGGGCGACAGAGACTATGCGAGCGAGGTCGTCACGGGCGGAGTAGTTCGGTCGGGGATGCGGGTCCATGGGAATCCTTCGTGTTGTGGTGGGTGGGGGTCAGAACAGCTCCCACAGCGAGGCGCTGCGTGCGAGGATGGCCGCGGGCTCATGCGCGATCACCCTCCCGGAACGGATCACATACGCGTAATCGGCCACGCTGAGCGCTTTGTGCACAGCCTGCTCCACGAGCAACACAGCGATCCCGCGTTCGTTCGCCAGAATGCGCAGGTCGTCGAACAGCTGGTCGACGAGGACCGGAGACAGTCCCAGTGACGGTTCGTCGAGGAGAAGTACCGACGGGTCGGTCATGAGGGCGATGGCCAGGCTCAGCATCCGTCGCTGACCACCGGACAGGGTCCCGGCGACCTGCGACCGACGCTCTTCGAGAATCGGCCAAAGACGAAGAACTTCGGCGAGGCGATCATGCGACTCGCTCGTACCGGACTTCGCCGCGAAGGCCGAAAGCCGCAGGTTCTGCTCCACGGTCAGGTCGGCGAAGACAAAGTCGACGGCCGGGATGAACGCGAGTCCCGCGCGTGCACGCTTCGCGGCGGACCAGCCGTCGATACGTGTACCCGACAGGGAGACAGTCCCCGTGCGCGCCGGCACGAGACCGAATGCGCCGGCGAGAGTGGTTGTCTTCCCCGCGCCGTTGTGGCCGAGCAGAGCGGTGATCTGTCCCTTCTCGACCGCGAGGTCGAGGTCGAAGACGACCTGTGTCCTGCCGTAGGCGAGTCCGATGCCGCGAAGTTCGAGCACAGGCTCGGCTGATTCAGTGCGCGCCAAAGTACGCCTCCTCCAGGCGAGGATCGGCGAGGAGCTCGGCCACCGTCCCCGCAGCCGTGACTGTTCCTTGCTCCATGAAGAAGGCGTGGTCCGCCAGCCGGCGAACGGCAGCGACATTGTGCTCGACGATGCAGACTGTTCGCCCCAGCTCGCGGATCCTCTCGAGCACCTCAAGGATATGTTCGGCCGATCGTCCTTCCAGGCCGGAAAGTGGTTCGTCGAGCAGCAGAATCTCGGCATCGGTCGCGAGTACCCTGGCGATGGCGACGAGCTTCTGTTGCGCAAAGGAGAGGGAGTCGGCGGGCCGGTGCATGTCCTCGACCCCGACGAACTGCAGCCACCCGATCGCTCGCGCTCGTGCTCGCCGCTCGTGGCGGGCCACCCGCCGGGGCAAGAACAAAGTGATGAACGGGTTCTCGCCCGGATTGCGCTGGTCGGACACCATCACGTTTTCCAAGGCGGAGAGGTCGCCGAATACTCGCACGTCCTGGAACGATCGAACGACCCCCTTGCGGGCCACCTTCTCGGGAGATGAGCCGGTCAACGGTTCGCGGTCGAGCAACACCTGCCCTGCGTCAGGTGTCAGGGCGCCCGTAACCAGGTTGAAGACCGTGCTCTTGCCGGCTCCGTTGGGTCCTAGCAGTGCGGTGATCCTTCCGGGAGCCAACAAGAGGGAGAGATCATTGACGGCTTTCACGCCTCCGAACCGTTTGTACACGCTTTCAACCACGAGCAGGAGTGCTGGAGGTGTGCGCGCCACCTCCCCCTCGCCCAGCGGAACGATCGCCGTCACCTCGCGGTGCGGCGGGAGGCCTTGTCGCCGGCGCTGGATGATTCCGCCGGGGCGGAATCGCAGAACCAGGATGATGAGGATGCCGAAGAGAATCGGGCGGATGATGGCCGCCACCTGCTGGTCGAAGGACAGGAGCATGATGAGGACCGGCTCGCTCATCACGATGACGAGGGTGCCGAGAATGGTGCCCGGAATCGAACCGAGTCCTCCGATGATCACCATCGCGAAGATCAGCATCGTCTGGTCAAACGAGAACAAGGTCGGCGACGCGACCGAGTAATAGCTGACCAGCAGCACCCCGCCGACCGCCGAGAAGGCGGACATGGCGGCAAACGTCCCGAGCTTGATCATGGTGGTCTGCTTGCCGAGGGACCGAGTGGCCAGTTCATCCCCCTTGATGGCGCGGAGCAGCCGACCGAAAGGAGACTCGCCGAGGCGCCAACAGACGGCGACCATGAGACCGGCGAGCACAGAGAAGAACAAGAAAGTTTCCAGCGCCGAATACGGCCGCCATCCGAACAGCCCTGGCAACGGAAGTCCGATCAAACCCAGTTGTCCGCCGAAGAACGGGCTTGCCGTGATGATCGAGACGATGAGGGCGGAGAACGCCAGAGTCAAGAGGATGACGTACTCCTCCGGTAGACGCACGACGGGAAAGCTGATGAGGAGTCCGACCACGGCTCCGACCCCGAGCGCGAGTGTCAGGACAGCCCCGAAATCCCAGCCCGCCAGGGACGTGAGGTATGCGGCGATATACCCACCGAGGGCGCCGAACCCCGTGCTGGCCACGCTGAAGACGCCGGTGTAGCCGGCCAGGATGTTCAGCGGCACGGCGAAGCTGAGGAAGATCACGGTGAGGGTGAGGTATCCGAGCCAGTAGTCCACGTCAGTTCCCTCCTGCGAAGCGCACGCGCCGGGTTGCCCGCAGTGCGTGAACGAACGGGTACGTCGCGATGGCTCGCGCGACCAAGAAGACGAACAGCACCGCGAATACGACGATCGACGTGTATTGGGTCGGTATCCACAGGGAACTCAGCGTCTGAAGGAGCCCTAGTGCGATGCCTGCCAGAAGAACCTTCCATGGCGGCGACGTCGTGCCGGCAAGGAAGGCGACGATGAATGCCGAAAAGAGCGGCTGAACGCCCATGGTGGGGCTCGCCGCGAGGTCTGCGGCTGTAAACGCTCCGACCAGGCCCGAGATGGCCGAGCCAACTGCGAACGCGCCTGCGGCGACGAGCGACGGTCGGATGCCGACGGTCTGCGCCATCACGACATTGCTCTGGACGGCTCTGACCGCATGACCCCACGGAGTCGCGGATCTTATGATGCTGAGCAGAGCGACCAGCGCGAGCAGCCCCATGGTGACCGTGAGGTCGAGCGCGGTGATATACACGGAGCCGAAGTGCATCGTCGATGCACCCATGAGAGGAAACGCGATACTCGGGCTGCTCCCTGCCCAGAGCAGCGAAATCAGGTTGGTGCCGATGATCGTCAGTCCCAGGGAGCTCACAAACACGGGAAGCAGAGACTTCTTTGCGCCGCCGCGGTCGAGCGGACGGTAGATGAACAGTTCGATCGCGAGGCCGATGGCGGCCGCGGCGACACTCGCCGCCACGAGCGCGAGCCAGGGCGGCACGGCCAGGTCGCGCACGAGCAGCGCCGCCGTGTACGCGCCGCCCGTGAAGGTGAGCCCATAGGCGAAGTGGAAGCGCCCCGTTACTCCGAGGATGAGAGCCAGACCCAACCCGAGAGCTCCCATGAGCGTGCCGCTGATGATGCCGCTGAGAACGAGCTGAGCGGTGGTGCCCAGGTCCATGATCGTCCTTTACATGATCGACGGCGGAGCGGGGAACTCGGCTCCGCTCCGAGGACTACTGCAGGGTGAAATCGCGCCCGCCGATGTTGTATGACGCGATGGGAACGACCTTCGAGCCGTCGTACGAGTACAGACCGAGGAAGCGCGAATCGACGGTGTGCGTGTCGAGATTGATGGAGAACGTGCCGGTCTCTCCGTTGCCGTAAACGGTGGGGAACACCGGATCGGCCTCGAGCGCGTCGAGCAGCTGCTGAGAGTCGCTCGGGTCGCCGCCCGCGGCGATAACTCGTTGGACCAGGAGCCAGAAGACCAACACGTCCTCGTACGCGCCCGCGGCGTAGGAGTCCGGCGGGCCTGCGTCCGGGTACGCATCCTCATAGGATTCGACGAAGTATTCACCAAGAGGGTTCCGTGCGACGGACGGGTCGAAGTACTCGGAGGCGAATTCCCAGCCCTCCAAGGCCGCGCCGGCGTTCGCAATCATGTCCGAATTGATGTCGGATCCGATCACCAGCTCGTCGGCACCCGAGTCGCGGTACTGCTTGTAGAACGCGCCGGGGTCGGCACCGAACTGCACCGTGATGACGGCATCGGCGTCCGAGGCGTTGATCTTCGAGATGATCGCGGAGAAGTCCGTCGTGCCAGCCGGAGCGATGTCGCGGCTGATGACCTCGATACCGGCATCACTCAAGGCGTCCTCCATGGCGCCTACCTGCCCGTCTACGACCTCGGGACCGTAATCGGTGAGCACGCTCGCCACCTTCTTCACATCCGGGTAGCTCGTGGTCAGGTACTCGGCGACCCCGGCATAGGTGTCCTCCGGAACGAGAGATCGCGTGCCGTAGAACCACGGCTTCCCCTGCCCGAAGCTGCCGGTTCCGCCGATCCCGTCCAGCGAGAGGATCTTGTACTGCTCGATGCCGGGCAAGGCGGCTCCGTTGACAGCCGCGAATGAGTAAATCGCCATGGGCACCCGATCCTGTCCGAGTTCCCGAGTGGCTTGTACGGCCGCTTGCGCGTCGCCAGATTTGTGATCCTTCGTGATCAGCTCGAATTGCGGCCCTCCTGCCGCCCTGACCTGAGCGATCGCCAGCTCGACAGCTCGTAGCGGACCGCGGCCGTAGTAGTTCTGGGGGCCGGTGAGCGGGAGGACAGCGCCGAGCTTCAGCGTTAGGTCTCCACCGAGGGCATCGGGGTTGGAGCCTGTAAGTTCGGCGAGCGGTGAAGAGCTCACGGAAACGGCCGGACTGGGCTTGGCCGCCTCCCCTCCGCTACATGCGCTCAAAGCGACGGCCGCTGTCGCTACTACCGCAGCGGCAAGCGCGACTCTGACCGTTCTCAAGGTCGATGCCTGGCTGTGCATGATGCCTCGTTTCTCTGAGTGATCGAGGGTCCGCGATCGCGAACTCGTAGACCGTGCGCCTCTATGCGCACGGCGCGGCGATCGGGGCTGTGTCAGGCTGTCGCGCTCCCGATGTCGCGTCCCGCGGCACGGCGGTAGGAGTCCTCGAAGTGCCGGCGCGGGTTCTCGACGAGCATCTGATGGATCTGGCCTTCGGTGATTCCTCGCTCCCGCAGGGAGGGGAGGACCTCTTCGCTGATGTAGGTGTAGCGCAAGCCCTTGAACACGCCGTTATGGGGCTCGCCGGCGGGGAAGTGATCTGCGTAGCAGAAATTGTCGTGAGAGAGGCCGATGCGATCGACGTAGCCTCGCTCGATGAGGCGGACGACGATGTCGACGCGCTGGTCGTGGGTCATCGTCGTGTGCATCCCGAACCGGTCCATGCCGAGGATGGAACCCTGATCCGCGATCTCCATAAGGTGGTCGAGATCCTGTGTGTCCCCGGAGTGGCCGACGATGACATCCCGGAGGTCGACCCCTTCCTCGGCCAGAACCCGCTGGGCGATGAGGCCGTTGCGCGAACCCACGTCGGTGTGCACCGAGATGGGTGCGCCGGTGACGAGATGAGCGCGAGCGATCGCACGCATGATGCGTTCGACGCCTTCCGTCAGCCCCGGCTTGTCGATCGCGCACTTGAGACAGGCCGCCTTCACGCTCGTTCCAGCGATCCCTTCGGTGATGTCACGGATGAAGTGGTCGGCGAGGGGATCGGGACGGTCGACGAGACGACCCGGGCCGACATGCATGAACGGAAAAGGGACGGAGTCATACGAGTAGATGCCCGTTGAGGCGAGGATGTTGATCTCAACCTGCTCGGCGACCTTGATGATGCGGGGGATGTGACGCCCTAGACCCAGGACCGTCAGATCCATGATCGAGTCGATGCCGGCCGCCTTGAGTGCCGTCAGCTGCTCGACCGCGGTGTGCTCCATGGCGGCTTCTTCGAAGTCCGGCCGATAGTTCTCGGTGTACTCGGTGTTCATCACGAACAGGTGCTCGTGCACGAGAGTGTTACCAAGTCGAGCCGCATCGATAGGTCCACGAACCGTTGCGATCTGCGTCATTGCATCTCCTCGTATACCGCTGCTCCGCGCTCGACTTCAGACGTCGGCACTGTGGCTTGCGAGCGATGCTGGCACTCCCCGGCCGACCTCCGGGGCCGGTGTTCGCGTATGCCGAACGCGCGTCCGTGACCACGACGTAGCTCACCGTCAGGCCGGCGGCGCCACGCTCGCCGCGTGGACGCCGCGGGGTCAGCGCAGCCCGCCCAACATGATCACGCGGGTACGGCCGCGGTACGGTTGTAGACCCTGAGGCTCCGGGAGATCGATGTCGACATCTCACGAACGGTCCTCAGATATCGATCGGCCCCGGGCTGCCACTCACGACGCGGCAGTACGACGCCGAGTGCTGCGACCACCTGGTCGTCGTGCGAGATCGGGACGGCCATGCAGGTCATGCGGTCGCTGAGCTCGCCGAGATCCGTCGCGAAACCGCGCTCGCGGACGCGCGCGAGCTCATCGCGGAGCGCCGTGATTCCCGTGATCGTCTCATCGGTGAAACGATCCAGCGAAGCGTTCGCCAGCGTCTGGTCGATGCGTGCGTCACTCTGCGCCGCTGCGAGCACCTTTCCGAGACTGGTGCAGTGAATCGGAGCCTCACTGCCGGCAGCGGAAGTCTGCGCGACTTCAGAGTCGACTTCCCGCCCGACTTGGCGGCCAACGAAGATCGCGCGGTCGAGATCCCAGACGGCGAGATGGGCGGAGAGCTCGGGATGAATGCCGACGAGGCGTCGCATCCACGGGGCGGCTACAGTGGCGAGCCCCTCGTTGCGCATCGCCACCGCGCCGAGTCGAACGGTTCGCCAGCCGAGGCGATAGCGGGCCCCGGGAGTCCGCTGTAGCAGTCCGATCGCGGTCATGCTGACCAAGATCTCGTGCGCCTGCGACTTCGCCAAGCCGAGACGACGAGCGAGGCGGGTGGTGCCCCATTCCGGCTCTTCCTGGGTGAATAGGTCCAAGACGGATCCCACGCGATTCACGGTTCCTAACATCAGTGTCAGTCCTCAACTGGTGGCGGCGGCCGTCCGTATCGGCTGATCAGCGCGACGTCGCGACGGCCTGCCGGCTCTGCATGTAATAGAACCCTAATCTACTTAGAACGATCAGGAAACGAGTTCCTCTCATCCGAACCCGTACGCACATGGTGTTCTCCTGGCAATCGCCACCGTTCTGCTATTCCGGACGCGTCGGTTCGAGGGCTCCGGTAGCGCGTACGGTCCAAACAAGTCGACGAATCGAATGCCCGATTGAAACATCGTTCTCCGGGCTGACTCGCGCCGCGGATAGGGAGGACGCACGACCTTGCCTCTTGTGAGAGTTGACCTCAAAGAAGGACGCACGCCTGCTCAGATCGAAGAATTGCACCGGCGTCTCGCGACAGTGGTGTCAGAGATCGTCGAAGTGCCTCTCGACAGCGTGCGGACCTACATCACCCAGTTTCCCGCGACCGCTTGGGGAGTCGGCGGCGTTCCGTCCGCCGCAGTCACCGACCGCTGAGCGGCACACGCACGATTCACACGCGCTATCACTCGAAGAGGAGTCAACCATGATCCAAAGTCACCCACGACACGAACTAGCCCACCTCGCGAACGTCGAGCTGCTGACACCGAACATGGAGGGCAGTCTGTGGTTCTTCAAGGAGCTGCTCGGAATGCGCGAGGTCGCTCGGCAGGAAGACTCCGTCTACCTCCGGTGCTACGAGGACCCCTATCATCACAGTCTCAAACTGACGGCAGCGGACGAACCCGGCCTCGGTTCCATGGCCTGGCGCGCGACCTCCCGTGAAGCGCTGGAACGTCGTGCCGACGCGCTCGACAAGGCCGGTCTTGGAACGGGGTGGAAGAGCGGCGATCTCGGGGTCGGCCGAACCTGGGGCTTCGAGAGCCCCGACGGGCACCAGATGGAGATCATCTGGGATGTGGAGAAGTATCAGGCGCCGGAGGATCTTCGTAGCAGGATCCTGACCCGGCGCTCGAAGCGCCCTCTCCAAGGTATGCCGCCCCGCCGACTCGACCACGTCAATCTGATGGCATCCGACGTCACGGTGCAGAAAGACGTATTCGAGTCGGCACTCGGCTTCGAGACGCGCGAGCGCGTCGTGGACTTCACGACGGACACCGAGATCGGGGCGTGGATGAGCGTCAACATCCTGGGGCACGAGCTGGCGATCATGCGTGACATGACGGGGGCGAAGGGCCGGCTCCATCACCTCGCTTTCTGGTACGGCGTGCCGCAGCACAACACCGATGCGGCGGAGCTATGCCGCGAGTACGGGATCGAGATCGAAACCGGCCCCGACGTCCACGGGATCACCCAAGGAGCCTTCCTCTACGTCTTTGAGCCTGGCGGCAACCGGATCGAATTGTTCGGCAACTCCGGCATCCTCGAGCTCGAGCCCGACTTCGAGACGGTGACGTGGGATCTCGCCGACTTCGACACCGGCCTCGCGATCGGCGGCGCAAAGCTGCCCGCCGAGACATACTTCATCTACGGGACTCCGCCGCTGCCTGACCAGAAGAGCCTGCTGGCGCCCTCGAACGTACCCAGCCGGGTGCGGAAGCTCGACCCTGAGTTCGTGAAGCTTCCGGTGACCGAAAGCATCAACTGACGGGTGAGCCGGATATGACATCGTCAGCGCACGAATCCGCCGCCGCTCGACTGCTCGAGGCTTACCGGTCTGGGCAGGCGACGTCGCCGCTTTCCGCCGACTTTCCCGATTTCACCGTGGAGGATGCTTACCAGGTACAGATGATCCAGGTCGGGAGGTGGGTGGCCGACGGCGACCGCATCGTCGGCCACAAGGTCGGGCTGAGCTCCCGCGCTATGCAGCGTCAGATGCGCGTCGACCGTCCGGACTTCGGTCATCTGACCCAGTCGATGGCATTCACGGACGAGGCGCCGATCACGGCAGGTTTTCTCCAGCCCCGGATCGAACCAGAGATCGCGCTGGTGCTCGGTCGCGGCCTAAGCGGACCTGGGGTGACGCTCGCGCAGGCGATCTCCGCCGTCGACTATGTCCTCCCGGCGTTGGAGATCATCGACTCCCGGATCGCGAACTGGCGGATCGGAATCGTGGACACCGTCGCGGACAACGCCTCCTCGGGTGGGTTCGTGGTGGGGCAGCGTCCACGTCTTTTGCGCGAGGTGGATCTGGCGTTCGCGGGTGCGGTGCTCACTCGCGACGGCGAAATCGTCGGAACGGGAGCGGGCGGTGCGGTTCTCGGAGGCCCGTTGAACTCACTCGTGTGGCTTGCGAACACGCTGGGTGGATTCGGCGAGTCGCTCGCGGCGGGATCGGTCGTGCTTCCGGGGTCGATGACCAAGGCTGTCCCTGTCACACGCGGATGCAGTTTTCATCTGCAGGTCGCGGGCCTCGGACACGTCAGTGCGGTCTTCGCGTGATTGCCACACCAAAGGAGAAGACATGGACAAGGTGATCGCAGCGATCGTGGGACCCGGGAACATAGGCACCGATCTGATGGTCAAACTGCGACGGAGCGAGCTGATCGATCTCCGCTACATGGTGGGAGTCGACCCCTCGTCGGACGGCCTCCGCCGAGCCCGTGAAGCCGGCCTCAACGCGTCCGCGGACGGCGTCGACTGGCTCCTCGCACAGGAGCCGCGCCCTCGAATCGTGTTCGAAGCGACCTCGGCGCGAGCGCACGAAGCCAACGCCGACAAGTATCGCGATGCCGGCATCGTCGCGGTCGACCTGACTCCTGCCGCCATCGGGCCCTATGTGTCACCGGCGGTCAACATCGACGAGCACCTGGCTGCGCAGAACATCAACATGATCACGTGCGGGGGTCAGGCCACGATTCCGATCGTGGACGCGGTATCGCGTGTGACACCGGTCGCGTACGCCGAGATCGTCGCATCCATCTCGTCGCGGTCCGCAGGACCCGGCACCCGCGCGAACATCGATGAGTTCACGCATACGACGTCACTTGCCGTCGAGCGCGTGGGAGGAGCGCAACGAGGCAAGGCGGTGGTCATCCTCAACCCTGTCGACCCGCCGATGATCATGCGTGACACCGTCTACTGTTCGCTGGAGCCGGGGACCGATCAGGATGCTGTGACCGCATCGATCAAGCGTGCGGTCCGCGACGTCCAACGGTACGTGCCGGGGTACGAACTCGTCACTGAACCCCAGTTCGACGATCCCCGTGAGGAATGGGGCGGTCGTGGCAGAGTCGCCGTCTTCCTCCGGGTGGCGGGCAATGGAGACTACCTGCCGGAGTACGCGGGCAATCTCGACATCATGACGGCCGCCGCCGCACAAGTCGGCGAGCTGGTGGCCCGCCGCATTCTGGTTTCGCCGAACGAAGGAGTCGTGTGTTGAGTTCTCCGAGCATCGACGTACGGCTTACCGACACGACGCTTCGCGACGGCAGTCATGCGATGTCACATCAATTCACGGAGGAGAACATACGTGACACGGTGCGAGCCTTGAACGGGGCAGGGGTCCCAGTCATCGAGGTCTCGCATGGCGAGGGCTTGGGCGGATCCTCGTTCAATTACGGATTCTCTGGAACGGACGAGAAGATCCTCATCGCCGCGGCCGTGGAAGAAGCGAGCTCGTCGAAGATCGCGTGCCTCCTCGTACCGGGAGTCGGCACGTTCGACGATGTGAAGTGGGCGAGTGATGCGGGGGTATCGGTGCTTCGGGTCGCGACGCATTGCACCGAGGCCGATGTCTCCATCCAGCACTTCGGACTTGCTCGTGACCTCGGGCTCGAGACCGTGGGCTTCCTGATGATGTCGCATTCGGTGGCGCCGGAGATCCTCGCGCGGCAGGCGAGGATCATGGCCGACGCTGGATGCCAATGCGTGTATGTTGTCGACTCAGCCGGCGCCCTCATCCTCGACGATGCCGCAGACCGGGTGGCGGCCGTTGTCGCCGAGCTCGGTGTCGACGCGCAGGTCGGCTTCCACGGTCATCAGAATCTGTCGCTGGGAGTGGCGAACTCGATCCTGGCCTACCGCGCCGGTGCCCGCCAGATCGATGGCACCCTCTACGCGCTTGGAGCGGGCGCCGGCAATTCGCCCACGGAGGTGCTGACGGCGGTTTTCGACAAGCTGGGCGTGCGCACGGGCGTCGACCTCGACGGCGTGCTCGGTGCCGCGGACGACATCGTGGCCGACTACATCCGTCGCTGGCCGAAGATGGATCGGTCCTCGATCATCCAAGGTTATGCCGGTGTCTACTCCAGCTTCCTTCTCCACGCCGAGCGCGCGGGCGCGCGGTATGGCGTGCCTCCTCACGAGATCCTGCGGAAAGTCGGTGAACTCGGCTACGTGGGAGGACAGGAGGACATGATCATCGATGTGGCGCTGCAACTGTCCGCGGAGCGGAGCCGCGCCCGATGAACGCGTCAGACGTCGCCAAGGCCGCCGGCATTCTCCTAGAGGCGGAGCGGAGTGGGCGGCCGCTTCCTCAGCTCACCGTCGCGTGGCCAAACATGTCCGAAGCGGACGCGTACGCCGTACAACGTGAGACGCTGCGCATGCGGGTGGCCCGCGGCGAGTCGGTTGTGGGGATCAAGCTCGGTCTCACGTCTCGGGCTAAACAAACGACGATGGGGATCGATTCGCCGACGGTCTCGTGGCTGACCGATGCGATGCGGCTCCGGCTGAATGAGCCCGTGGCCGCCTCCGGATTCATTCACCCCCGGGCTGAGCCGGAGATCGCGTTCGTCCTCGGCAGAGAACTCCGCGGAAGAGTGACTCCGGAGCAGGCGCTCTCAGCCGTCGAACGGGTCCACGCAGCCGTGGAGATCATCGACAGCCGGTACACCGACTTCCAGTTCCGCATCGAGGACACAATCGCGGACAACTCGTCGTCGGGCGGCTTCGTCATCAGCCCCGTAGGGCTCCGGCCGAATGACGTCGATCTTTTTTTCGAGCCAGTTCTCTTGACCGAAGCGGGGATCGTGGTGGACAGCGCGACCGGTGCGGCTGTGTACGGCCACCCCGGCGAGGCGCTCGCCTGGGCTGTGAACGCGCTTGCCGAGCAAGGCCTCGCAGTGCCTCGCGGATCCATCGTGCTGACCGGCGGGATGACCGACGCGATCCCGTTGCGGGCGGGGGTTGCGGTGGCGGCGCGGTTTGGTCGTCTCGGCTCCGTAGAGGTACGAGTTTCAGGAGGTGCGTCATGAATCGATACGGGCACGTCATCGGCGGAGTAGAGGTCGACTCAGTGGACGGGAAGCGCTTCCCCACGGTCGATCCGTGGACTCGTCAGAGCTGGGCGGACGTCGCGCTCGGCTCCGCGCCGGACGCCGAGCGCGCTGTCCATGCAGCCCGAACCGCCTTCGACGAGGGCCCGTGGCCAAGGATGAGCTCGGTGGAACGCGGGCAGATTCTGCATCGAATCGCGGACCTCATCGAGGCGAACGGCGAAGAACTGGGATTGGCCGATACTCATGACATGGGCAAGCCGATCGCGCAGAGCGTCGGCAACGACATCCCTCGGAGCGCGATGAATTTCCGCTTCTTCGCAGACCACGCCCGGTTGGCCACTGCTGAGAGCTACCCGATGGGTGACGGCTTCCACGCGTACAGCCGGTACGAGCCGGCCGGCGTCGTGGCGGCAATCGCGCCGTGGAACTTCCCACTCATGATGGCGACATGGAAGGTGGCGCCGGCTCTCGCCTGGGGAAACACGGTCATCTTGAAGCCCTCTGAGCATTCCCCCGTGAGCGGCACCATCCTCGGACGGCTGGCCCTCGAAGCCGGTCTTCCGCCCGGCGTCTTGAACGTTGTGCAGGGGTTCGGTCCCTCATCTGCGGGTGAAGCGCTCACCGCCGACCGCCGCGTGGATCGGGTTACGTTCACAGGCGAATCGGCCACCGGGCGGACCATCGCTCGAGCGGCGGGAGGGAACCTTGCGGGCGTCTCCCTCGAGCTCGGCGGGAAGGGCGCGAACATCGTGTTCGACGATGCCGATCTGGACAACGCCGTCGACTGGTCCATGCGCGCCATCTTCACGAACACGGGGCAGGTGTGCTTGGCAGGAAGTCGGCTGTACGTGCAGTCCGGGATCTATCCAGATTTCCTCGCCCGGTTCGTCGAGAAGTCCGAAGCCATGCGGTTCGGCGACCCTAAGGATCCGGCGACTCAACTCGGGCCCCTCTCGTCCGAGGCACACTTCAAGAAGGTGTCGTCGTACCTGGACACGGTGGCCGAAGACGGCGGGAAGATCGTCACAGGGGGCCGAGGTGCCGGATGGTCCGTGGCTCCAACCGTCGTCACCGGCGCCGGCCCGAACGCTCGGGTGATGCGCGAGGAGATTTTTGGCCCGGTCGTGACGCTCTCGGAATTCCAGACGGAGGGTGAAGCGGTGGCCTTTGCGAATGACACACCCTACGGCCTGAACGCGATGGTGTTTACGACCGACCTCAGCCGGGCCCATCGTGTTGCGGCGCTGCTGAAAGCGGGCAGTGTGTGGGTCAACTGCTTCTTCATCCGGGATCTTCGTGCACCCTTCGGCGGTGCCGGCGACTCCGGCATCGGCCGTGAGGGTGGCGCCTTCAGCCGCGAGTTCTTCACCGAGCCGAAAGCGGTGATCGTCCAGCTTTGACCAAGGCCGAGTCAAGCGCCGTGCGGGCACCGTTCGCGCGTCAGCCCCCGCGCCGCGAGCTAGCAGACAGTCCCAACGTGCTGGTCAGACCGTGAGCGGGTCGCGCTGGCGTTCGATCGCCCTATTGATAGTCGAGAACTCCACGCCCGCTCTTGCGCCCCAATCGCCCTGACCCGACGAGCCTTCGGAGCAGCGGTGGGACGGCGTAGGCGTCGTCGGCGTACTCGCGGTGCATGGACTCTGCGGCGGCCGCCACCACGTCGAGCCCGACGAAGTCGCTCAGCTCCAGGGGCCCAAGCGGGTGCCCGCATCCCAGCCGCATGCCCGTGTCGATGTCTTCGGCCGTCGCCCTGCCTGAATCCAGCATTCGAAATGCGGACAGCAGGTACGGGATCAGCAGGGCGTTCACGACGAACCCCGCCCGGTCGGGTGAGACGATCGGTGTCTTCCCAAGCCGGTTGCGAGCGAAGTCCGCGACCGCATCGGCGATGGCCGGATCGGTCTGTACCGCGGACACCACCTCCACGAGCGCCATAACGGGAGCAGGGTTGAAGAAGTGCAGCCCCACCACACGCTCCGGGCGGTCGGCCACAGCGGCGAGATCAGTGAGCGGGATAGACGATGTGTTCGATGCCAAGACCGCGTCGGGTCGGCTCACCGCTCCCAGCGTGCGGAAGATCGCAAGCTTGGCGTCGAGAAGCTCCGTCGCCGCCTCGATGATCAGGTCGCAATCGGCTAGAGCATTCAAGTCCGTCGCGCCCCGGATCCGACCGCGCGCAGCATCGACCGCTGACGAATCGATCCGGCCGCGTGCCAGGGCCTTTTCCAGGGACGCGTCGATCCTCCCCGTCCCCCGGGCAAGGCGGGACTGATCGAACTCGATCGCCACTACCTGGCAGCCTGCCGTCGCCGCCACCTCGGCTATCCCACTTCCCATGAGACCCAGTCCGATGACCCCGACTCGATCGAACATCGTCACGACCCGTCCCGGCTGAGGAGCGCATCCCGCTGGCCCGCTTCAGAACGAGGGCGGGTCGCAATTCGTCCTGTCATCGCGTTGACGCCGTTCGCGTACTCCACGTGGCTGGCGCATTCGGACAGGGCTAGCCGCCGGGTCAGACCGTGAAGTGAATCCCAGCCGCGGGACCACCTGATCAGGGGTGCAAGGCCCCACACATCCGTTGCTTCGGACTCGTGTGCGACCGCGGCCACCTCGGCGTTCCTTCGGATGAGTGCGTGGTCCAGCTCCTCGACCCGCTGGCTCAGTCCCTCGAATCGGTACTCATGGCCGGGAAGTACGAGGGATGCCGGCCTCGACAGCAAGTGGCGCAGCGAAGCGCGGTAGCGTTTCAGCGGGTCGGTGAGGCCGTCAGTCCAGACGGATACATGGGGCGAGATTCTCGGGAGAACATGGTCTCCGGTGAAGACAGCATCCGACCGTTCGTCGATGAAGCACACATGGCCGGGAGTGTGGCCGGGCGTGGAGACCGTGATCAGGCCCACATCGGGAAGTACATCGCCGTCCTGGAGAAAGATGTCCACCGGAGGAACCACCGACGCTATCGCCTCCGGCGACCGATAGGTGTTCAGAGCGTCGCGTAATCCGTCCGGTACCCCCCAGGCTCTGAGAAGCGCGTCGTCGCGTGCGGCGGCGTCCGCTCCATCACGCACGGGAATCACCTCGCCGTCTCCGAGTGCGAACCAGGCTCCAGTCAGCTCCTGCAGTCGTCCTACCTGTCCGACATGATCGGGGTGTGCGTGGGTTCCGACTATTCCGCGCACGGATGTCATCGTCGCCCCCGCGCGCGACAGCCCCTCCACAAGGGCATCCCAGCCCTGCGGGCTGGAGAGGCCGGGGTCGACGACCACCCAGGATTTCGCGCGACGGACCGCGTAGCAGAGCGTGTAGCGAATCGGCAACCCTGGCGCCGGGACGGGGATCGACCAGACGTGCTCCGCGACGCGTGAGACGTCGGGGATGGACCTCCGACTCCAGGCGCCGAACTCCTGCAGATCCGACGGGCGCACGAGGCTCGTGGCTCTCAGCGGAGGCAGCGCGTCACCGCGGGCGGAAACCATAGTCGCCGTACGGCTTGTCGCGCCACTCCAGAGCGGCCTTCAGGCCTTCGTTCCGGAGCTTGTCGGTCCAAGCATGATTCGCGACGGTGTTCTGTCCGAGTGCGTCGAGTTCGGTGGCCGAGGCGATCGACGACCGCACGCCCATGTTTTCGACGAACCTGTTCGCGGCCGCCTTTGTGACGGCGAGGTGGTCGGCGGACATGTTCGCAACCCGATCCGCGAGGGCGATCGTGCGGCTGTCGAGCTCCTCCTCGTCCCACGCGTAGTTGACGATGCCTAGTTCCGCCGCCTGCTCACCCGAAACCGAGTCACCGGTAAGAAGCAGTTCCTTCGCCTTGCGCCAACTCGTGACGAGCGGGAGAAGTGCGGCGTTGCGAGCGACTCCTAGGCCGCGGCTCCCGGGGTGCCCGATGATGCAGTCCTTGGATGCGGTCGCGAGGTCGGCCATCGCTGCCCACTCAAGACCCCCGGCGATGCAGAACCCGTGAACTTGCGCGATCGTCACCTTGGCCATGCTCCACATGTAAAGCTGCGCTTCGGCGCCGCGCTTCAGCCCGTTGGCGAAGTTCATGGCGAGCGGGCGACCGTCCCCGTCGAAGATCGGGTAGGCGCCGCCCGTATACGCCGGGTCTTCGTTGCCGACGTTGGGGTTGCCGAGGTCCCACCCGGCGCTGAACGCTCTTCCCGCGCCACGGAGAATGATGACCCGTGCGGTCATGTCGGACTCGAGGACGCGGAGCGCGTCCATCAGTTCCGCGACCATCTGAGGAGAGAGGATGTTGAGCTTCTCGGGGTTGTTTAAGGTGATCCGGGCGACCCGCCCGTCCGTTCCGACGCGATCCACCAGGATCTGCTCGTACGTCCTCATGAGGAGACTCCATTCGCTGAGCTACGCTGCTTCACCGTTGCCGGCACACCAACACTAGATGCCCGTTCTACTCGTCGTCAATGTCAACGTGACCGATCACGCTCGTCTGGTAGCTTTGCCGAGGTCGCTTCATGAGCTACGGTGAAACCTATACCTAGATCAGCGTTCTAGTTACGAGGCGGTAATAGGAATGGATTTCACGGAGTCCGAGGATGAGCAGCGGTTCCGGCTGGAGCTGAGGTCGTGGCTCGAAGCGAACATCCCTACCGAGTGGCGCGAGCGCGAGGGTTTCGCAGCGCACGACGAGACGTTCCTGCGCGAGTGGAGCGCCAAGCTCGCCGACGCAGGCTGGGTCGGTCTCACCTGGCCCGTCGAGTACGGCGGGCGAGGTCTCGCGCCGTCCTACCAGAACATCTACTTGGAGGAACTCGCGCGTGCCGATGCTCCCGACCACGTGAACGTGATCGGCATTGGCTTCGCCGGGCCCACGATCATCAACTGGGGCACGGAAGAGCAGAAGGCGACTTACCTTCCGGCGATTCTCCGAGGCGATGAGGTCTGGTGCCAGGGATTCTCCGAGCCGGGAGCGGGATCCGACCTCGGAAGCGCGCGCACCAAGGCTGTCCTGGATGGCGATGAGTGGGTCGTCAACGGTCAGAAGGTGTGGTCGTCGTTCGCTCACATGGCGGACCGCTGCATCCTCGTCGTGCGTACGGAGCCGCACGCCCCGAAGCACCTCGGACTGAGCTTCCTCCTGGTCGACATGAAAAGTCCGGGCATCGATGTCCGTCCATTGCCGCAGATCACGGGCGTACCGGAGTTCAACGAGATGTTTTTCGACGACGTTCGCGTGCCGAGGGACAGCATGCTCGGCGCACGCGGCGAAGGATGGAAGGTCGCCATGACGACGCTCAGACACGAGCGCGGCACAGCCGCCATGGGAATGGCGCTCAGCCTCGAGAAGCAGCTGTCGGCATTCTTCGACTTCCTGGTCGAGCGTGACCTCACGGAGGATCCTCGACTGCGGGAAGCCCTGGGCGACGCGTGGGTTCGTCTGCATGCCCTTCGGTTCACCAATATGCGGATGCTCAGCGATCCGAAGAACGTCGATGGGGTGCCCGGACCGGAGAGTTCCGTTGCAAAGCTCACCTGGAGCGACGCCAATCAGGCGCTCACGAAGGCGGCGCTGGATGCACAGGGGCTCGTGGGCGGGCTCGACGGTGCTGATGCCTGGAGCAACGGCTTCTGGCAGGGGCAGCGACTGCGAGCACGAGCGAACACCATCGAGGGCGGCTCGTCCGAAATCTTGAAGAACGTCATCGCCGAGCGAGTACTCGGCCTTCCCCGAAGCAGATAGGCACCTCGAATGGATTTCTCCTTCAGCGAAGAACAAGGCGAGCTTCGTGCCTATGCGCGAGAGTTCCTGGCAGCAAATCTTCCGCCCTCGCGGGTGGCCGAGATCGCCGACGGCGAGGGCGGCAGCAATCCGGACTTGGTGAACGAACTGGCAGGGCTGGGGTGGTTCGACGCAGACCTCTCCTTCCTAGACCAGGCCGTGCTGTTTGAAGAGGCCGGCTACGCCCTGCTTGCGGGCGCATGGTTCATGACGACGGCCTTCGTGCGCCCGCTGCTCTCGAACGACGATCCGCTCGCGCGCCGCATCGATGCCGGGGAGGTGCGAGCGACGTTCGCGTGGGCGGAGAACGCCGGGAACACCTCGGTCCTCGATATCGTCGACACGCGTGCGGAGATTCAGGCCGACGGAATCGCGTTCGGGAGGAAGATCCTCGTTCCGGACGCACAGGACGCAGACGTTGCGCTCGTCCCGTTGCGGCAAGGGGATGCCGTCCTGCTCTGCGAGGTGGCCCTTGGTCCAGACGTGCGACGGCCGTTGCAGTCGCTTGACGGAACCCGGCGTCTCTTCGAGATCGACCTCGATGGGGTCACCGCCCGTCCAGTGCGGTTGGTGACCGATCGACTGGACCTCGCGGCGCTTCACGTCCGCGTCCTTTCCGCGCTGAGCTGCGAGGCGGTGGGTGTCGCGCGACGTGCCCTCGACATCGCGGTCGCTTACGCGAAGGAGCGCGAGCAGTTCGGCAAGATCATCGGCACATACCAAGGTGTGTCGCACCGGTTGTCCGAAGTCTTCAAGGAGATCGAACTCGCACGCTCGCTCGCGTACCGATCAGCCTGGGCCGTCGAGACGGGGGTGGCCTCGGAGGCAACGCACTACGTGCTTGCGAGAGCAGCGAAAGCGCAGGCAGGCAGCGCTGCCGTCTTCGCTGCGGAACAGGCCATCCAAGTGCTCGGCGGAATCGGGATGACCTGGGATCACCCGATCCATCGCTGGTTGAAGCGCGCCATGCTGCTCTCGGCGTGGGAGGGCGATGCGGCGCGCCATCGCGTGGAGATCGCCGACGCGCTCATCGCGCGCGGGTCGATTTAGCACCCGCGTCGCACGGCTATGGTGGAGCGATGTACGAGATCGTGCCGGTGGAGGCCATGTCGCCGGTGCAACTCCGGAAGCGGAAGTTGATCCTCGACGCCGTTATCAAACTCGTCGATCGAGACGGCGTGGATGCGGTCGGCGTCAAGTCGGTCTCCACCGAATCGGGGATAGCCCTTGCCACCATTTACCGATTCTTCTCCTCGAAAGAGCACCTGTTCGCATCAGCGATCACGTATTGGGGTGAGCCCCTTGCGGCCAGGACTCCCGACCCGGATCCGGAGCAGAGCCTCGACGAGCAGCTCGTCGCGACCGTCAGGCGCGGGACCCACGCGTACCTCCGCCACCCCAACCTGCTAGCGATGATGGTGCAGTCCTCGGTCTCCAGCGATCCATACGTCAGCGAGATCATGGCGGAGCTGAGGCGGACCACGAGGCTTGCGCTGGTGCGCAGCATGCCCGGCTACCCCGAGGCGGACGCATTCGCCCTCTCCGAGCTCGTCCAGTCGCTGTGGTGGGACCTGCTCACTCAGTGGTTCGTAGGCCGCAGGAGCATGGCGGATGGCCTTGACCTAGCTCGACGTCAGATCCGGTGGGCGGTCCAGGGCCTCGACGCCGACCGCTGAACTAGAACCCAGTTCTCTACGTCGGCCTCGGGGCTGACTACGGGCGGCTCTGTGCGGGGTGTCGTAACACCGTGCCATCGCCGCGGCCCGCATCCCATGAGGTTACACGACTCGGGGCCCAAGGCATTTCAGGTCCATCGCTGGACCTCACTAGAATGCTGATCTACTATTGACTCACCCGAATCGTCGGCGTGACTCGCAAAGGAGCGATCAAGTGCCAGATCTCCAGATCACCGACCTCACCCTGAAGTTCGGCGGCGTAAACGCGCTGACGGACGTGTCGATGACGGTCTCGGCCGGCGCGATGGTCGCGCTCGTCGGCCCCAACGGCGCAGGCAAGAGCAGCCTCTTCAACTGCATCAACCGGCTGTACACACCCAACAGCGGTTCGATCACCTACGGGGAGGAATCTGTCCTGCATCTCCCCGCGCACAGGATTTCGCGGATCGGAATCGCCAGGACATTCCAGAACATCTCGTTTGTCCCCAGCCTCACCGTTCTGGAGAACCTCATGATCGCCGATCCGACCGCGCGCCGGCTCGGCTCCTTCGGGGACACGCTGCGGCTGCCGTGGTCGGTCGCTCGAGAAAAGCGTCTCCGCGACCGTGCTTTGGCCGCCTTGGACGCGCTCGATCTGCTGGACACCGCCCAGCGGAAGCCGAAGGAATTGTCGTTCGGCACTCTCAAGCGTGCTGAGATCTCGCGCGCTCTCCTACTGGAACCGACTCTTCTGCTCATTGACGAGCCCGTCGGTGGCCTCAACGAGAACGAGATCGGCGAACTCGCACAGCTGCTCCGCCGCGTAAGGGACGACTTTCAGACTGCGGTGCTCCTCGTGGAGCACCACATGGGGTTTGTGATGTCCCTGGCGGAGACGGTGATCGTTTTGGACGGCGGACGGAAGATCGCGGAGGGCACACCGCGCGAAGTGTCATCCGACCCGAAAGTCATCGAGGCCTACCTGGGGGTGGCGGCATGAGCGAAATCCTGAATGTCTCGGGGCTTCATGCGGGATACGGTGCAGGCGACGTCCTGGTGGACATCAGCGTCTCCGTCTCGGGTGGCGAAGCCGTCGCGATCCTCGGTGCGAATGGGGCAGGGAAGACCACCCTCCTCCGGTCGATCTCCGGCCTCCTCAAGTCCCGCGGCGAGGTCGTCTTCCTCGGACAGTCGCTCTCCGGACGCCCGCCGTACAAGCGGGCACGCGCCGGGCTCGCTCATGTGCCCCAGGGCCGCGGCACGTTGTCTCACCTCACGGTCGCCGAGAACCTCTGGGCCGGCGCGCATGCATCTGGCCGAGAGCGCAAGGAGATCATCGCGCACTGGTTCGATGTCTTCCCTCGTCTTGGAGAACGACGCAACCAGATGGCGGGAAGCCTGAGCGGCGGTGAGCAGCAACTCCTCGCGGTCGCGAGGGCGATGGCAGGGAATCCGCAGCTCGTCCTCCTGGATGAGCCGTCGCTCGGACTCGCTCCCCTCATGGTGAAAAGCGTCTTCGCGGAGCTGAAGCGCATAAACAGCGAATTCGGCACGGCGCTCCTGATCGTGGAGCAGAACGCCACGGCCTCGTTGAGCATCGCTGACCGAGCGTACGTCCTGGAAGCCGGCCGAGTAACCGTCGAAGGGGCGGCAGCCGACCTCGCCGCTAATGACCACGTTCGTCGCGCCTACTTGGGAATCTGATTATGGACCTCTTTCTGCAGCGTGTTCTCGACGGCCTCAGCGACGGTGCGGTTTACGCACTCTTCGCGCTCGCAGTGGTCCTCGTCTTCCGAACGACGGGGTTCATCAACTTCGCCCAAGGCGAGATGGCCATGGTGTGCGCATTCATCGCATGGAAGTTCTTCGACCCGAATCTGGGGTTCGGCTGGCCCCTCGCCGCCGCCATCCTGGTCGGGATCGTGGCGGGGTTCGTCCTGGGCGCAGCCACTGAGCGGATCGTCATCCGACCGTTCGAGGGAGGCGATCATCTCCGGTTGGGGATCGCGAGCATGGGTCTGCTGCTCATCTTCAATTCCCTGGCGGCCTTCATCTTCGGCACGACCACGCAGCGGTTGCCGAGCATCTTCGGAAACGGCAGCGTCCAGATCGGGAACGCGACGATCGGCATCGACACGCTCGGGCAGTTCGTCGTACTCGGGGTGGTCGCACTCCTGCTCTGGCTGTTGTTCACTCGCACGACCCTCGGCGTCACGCTCCGAGCCTCCAGCCAGAACGCCGACAGCAGTCAACTGCTTGGCATCGATGTCCGCCGCAATCTGCTGGTGGGCTGGGGACTCGCCGGTCTGCTCGGGGCGACGGCCGCGATCATGATCGCCCCGTCGCTGTACGTGAGTCCGAATCTGATGGCGAACGTCATGCTCTACGGCTTCGTTGCCGCAGTCGTCGGCGGACTCGACAGCTCCATCGGCGCGGTCGTCGGTGGTCTGCTCGTCGGGCTGGTCCAGGCGTTGTCGAGCGGCTACATCGACTTCATCGGGACGCAACTGCAGCTGGCATCCGCGCTGGTGGTCGTCGTCGCGATTCTTCTCATTCGTCCTCAAGGCCTCTTCGGGCGCGCACGATTGGAGCGAGTATGACCAGCATCAAGGAAGTCGTCGCGACGGGAACGGTCCGCACGTCCGTCGTCACGGCCGATCCGACGCGGTGGGCGCGAACGGGTGTGTGGATCGCGGTGGCCCTAATCGTCCTCCTCGTGCCGCTCCTGACGGATCGCATCACCATGCGAGCAGTCGGCGATGTGGCAGTGTTCGCCGTCGTGATCATGAGCTCGAACCTGCTGACGGGCGTCACCGGTCAGATCTCACTCGCACAGGGCGCGTTCTTCGGCATGGGTGCATACACGACCGCGATGCTGGTGCAGAACCTTGATATGAGCTACTGGGCGAGCCTTCCGATAGCCGTGCTCGTCGCGGCGACTGTCGGAGCCATTGCAGGCCTTCCGGCGCTTCGGATTGCGGGACTGCATCTCGCGCTGGTGACCCTGGGGTTGGCGCTGGTCTTCCCCACCGCAATACTCCGGCTCGGCGACGCGGGTGGTGGACCGGCCGGGCTCTCGGTTGACAAGTCGCTCGAGATGCCGCCCTGGTTCCCGTTCGCCGACTCGGTGTGGACATACTGGGTGCTCGCGATCGTCATGCTCCTCGTCCTCCTCGCCTCCCACAATCTGCTCAAGAGTCGGACCGGGCGAACCCTGTTCGCCATCCGAGACCAGCCTCTCCTGGCCGCCGCATTGGGAACGAACGTGCGCGTCGTCAAGGTCGTAACCTTCGCTGGTGCCTCCGGGCTCGCGGGGCTTGCCGGCTGGATGTTCACCGCGCAGCACCACTTCGTGAGTCCCGCGGACTTCGGCGTGTTCCTCTCGCTGAACATCCTTCTCGCCATGACGCTCGGTGGAGCGGGAACGGTGGCCGGCCCGCTCCTAGGCGCCATCTTCCTTCGGTTCATTCCCGACGTGAGCGATGCGGCAGGCGTTCCGCTGATACTGGCGCCGGCGGTTACCGGCGTCATCCTCATCCTCGCGCTCCTCTTCCTCCCTCAAGGGCTTGCAGGCATCCCGTCACGCGTTGCCGAACTTTGGCGGCGGTTCATCCGTAACCGAACTGCCGCTACTGGCGACAGGACCTGACGAGCGCGCCCGCGCTCATGCGAACTCAAGGAAGAGAGCAGCATGCAATCAACAATCCGCAGGGCCATCGCCGTCGCTTCGATCGTGGTGTGCTCGAGCTTGGCCGGATGCGCGGCCGGCGGGTCGGCGCTGAGCGCAGGCGAAGAGTCCGACTGCTCCCAGCCTCCGACGACCGGTGTCGATGACGACACGATCAAGATCGGGGCCACTGTCCCGCTGTCGGGGGCGCTGTCCGTCTACGGCGGAGCCATCGCGGCGCAGCGGGCGTATTTCGACATGGTGAACGCGGAGGGTGGGGTGACGTCCAAGGACGGGAAGACCCGTCAGATCGAGCTCGTGGTGCTAGACGATGCGTATGACCCGTCGAAGGCGAAGACGAACACGGACGAGTTGGTCAACCGCGAGGAGGTGTTCGCCCTGAGTCACGCCTTCGGCACGTCGCAGCAACTCGCGGCGCGGCCGGTGCTGGAGGAGGCGTGTGCACCGTCGGTATGGATCGCCAGCGGCAACCCGGCGATCTCCGATCCGGAGCACCCTTATCTTGTCGGCATCGGGGTCCTCACCGTGGTGGAGGGGCAGGTGATGGCTCAGTACTTGCGGGAGAACATGCCCGATGCGACAGTGGCGATCCTCGCGCAGAACGGCGACTTCGGGGTGCCGTTCGTCGAGGGGTTCACCGAGACGATCGAGGGCAGCGGCGTCACGATCGTCGACACGCAGACATACGAGCCCACTGATACCGACGTGCGCGCCCAGGTGACCACGCTCGCAGCCTCGGGTGCGGACGCGTTCTTTATCGTCGGTACGGGCAACGCCGTGCTCCAGGCGATGAACAACGCGCACTCGCTGGGCTGGACGCCGCAGATCCTGGTCCCCCAGGGGGCCGCTGTCAGCTTGGACGTTCTGCGGAAGCTCGATCCGGGGGCGGCGGACGGAGCGTTGATCGGGAATGTATTCAAGGACCCCGAGCGCGATGCGGACGATCCGGCGATGAGGCTCTTCCTCGAGGAGTTCGCCAAGCAGCCAAACGCGAGCGGGTACTCCGAAGCGCATGCTCTCGGCGGATGGATCGCGGGGGAGTTGACGGTGAAGGTGCTGGAGTCGCTGGAGTCCGTCGATCGTGAAAGCTTCATCGACGCGGTCCATGACTTCCGCTACGACGCGATCACGGTGGTGAAGGACGGGATACCTCTGTACACCTCGCCAGGCGAGCCCTACATCGTCCGCGGCGAGGGCCTAGATGTATATGACGCTGGCGCCGGCACGCTATCGCCGTTCCAGGTCGTCGATGCCTCCGGCCGCTGACGACCCCGCCACTCGGAACGTGGCGTGTGTCCGAGTCCACACCTGTACGACATCTCACTGAGGAGGAAAAGCATGGATATGAGGAGAACGTTGGCCGTTGCCGCCGTGATGGTGGCGGTGGTCGGGTTGGCTGGTTGTGCGGGGGGATCCGCGATCGGTGGTGGTGGTGCGGAGGGTGATTGCTCGCAGCCGGCGACGACGGGTGT
>NZ_RRYE01000299.1 GCF_004010105.1 Microbacterium sp. CPCC 204701 | reverse complement strand
GTCACGCGCCGGGCAGTGCTTGAAGTCTAGGGTACGCGGCATCCGTCGCCTGCGTCGTGTGACGCCGCGAGTACGCCCTCACTCGCACGAGCCCGTCGCGCGCAGGGCGGGGTCGGTGGTGATGGCGCCGTCGACGTCGAAACCCGCCACGAGCACCTCGCCGTCCACCGCGACGTCGGTGAGGGTCACGCCCGCCGGCAGGTACTGCGCGACGCACACCGTCCAGTCGCGCAGGACGAGATCGGCCACCTGGCCGAACTGGTCGCGCAGCGCGTCGGCGCCGACCTCCGCGCCCGCGAGCCGGAGCGATGCCGGCGTCAGCACGATGTCGCCGTCGACCGCGTCGGGGGTGAGCGCGACGCCGACCGGCACCCCGACTCCGAACAGCGGGACCCGCATGCTCATCGTCACGACGGGCGCGTCGATGCTGACGGTGTCGGCCGGAAAGGCCGCGATCGTCGATACGAGTCCGCGCAGCTGCTCCTCGTCGAGCGTCACGGTCGCCGTCGCGCCGCCCATGCTGCCGCCGCGGATCGGCACGTCCTGCGCGACGACGACGACGTCGCCGGCGAAGCGCCCGACCTCCACGTCGTCGGAGGCCATGGTCAGCTCGTCGAGCGTGCCGCCGACGAGCTGAGGGATCATCGCGCCGGGGATGTCGACGTCGATCGGCTGGCTCTCCGGCAGTGCGAGCTGCGACCGCACCTGATCGCGGACGACGCCCGTCACGATCTGGCGCGCGATCACCTCGGCGGCGAACCACGCGACGACGGCGAGCACGATCACGATACCGAAGGCCACCAGCCACGGCCACGCGCGACGCCGTGGCGCCTCCGCGTGCTCCCAGTCCGGCAGCGGCAGAGTCGGCCGGGTGTCGTCGGCGCTCACGTCGTGGCCCCTACATCCGCTCGGGTGCGCTCACGCCGAGCAGATCCAGGCCGTTGCGCAGCACCTGCCCGGTGGCGTCGTTGAGCCACCGCCGCGTGCGGTGCACCGGTTCGACCGGCTCGTCGCCGAGCGGGATCACCCGGCAGTTGTCGTACCACCGGTGGTAGAGGCCGGCGAGCTCCTCGAGGTAGCGGGCGACGCGGTGCGGCTCGCGCACCTCGGCGGCGAACGCGACGATGCGCGGGAACTCCTGCAGTGCGCCCAGCAGCGCCGACTCGGTCTCGTGCGTGAGCAGCTCGGGTGCGAACTCCGAGCGGTCGACGCCCCCCGACGCGGCGTTGCGCGCCACGTTGTGGGTGCGCGCGTGTGCGTACTGCACGTAGAACACCGGGTTGTCGTTGGTGCGCCTGCGGAGGATCTCAGGGTCGAGCGTCAGGGGCGAGTCGGCCGGGTAGCGCGCGAGCGAGTAGCGCAGCGCGTCGGTGCCGAGCCATTCGCGGAGGTCGTCGAGCTCGATGATGTTGCCCGCGCGTTTGGACAGCCGCGCGCCGTTGATCGACACGAGCTGCCCGATCAGCACCTCGATGTCCTTTTCGGGATCGTCGCCCGCGGCCCCCGCGAGCGCCTTCAGGCGATGGATGTAACCGTGGTGGTCGGCGCCCAGCAGATAGATCTTGTGGGCGAACCCGCGGTCGCCCTTGTTGAGGTAGTACGCCGCGTCGGCGGCGAAGTACGTGTACTCGCCGTTGGAGCGACGGATGACGCGATCCTTGTCGTCGCCGAAGTCGGTGGTGCGCACCCACACGGCGCCGTCCTCTTCGAACACATGGCCCTGGTCGCGCAGCCGGTCGACGGCCTCGTCGACGAGGGTCGGACCCCCGTCTTCGGGCTGGGCGTGGAGCGAGCGCTCCGAGAACCACACGTCGAAGTGCACGTTGAACTTCTGAAGCGAGGCCTGCAGCTCGCCCAGCTGGAACTGGTACGCGAGCTCGGTCGCGACCGCGAGCTGCTCGTCGCGGTCGAGGCCGAGGATGTCGGGCCGCTCTGCGACGACGCGCGACGCGAGCACCTGGATGTACGAGCCGGCATAGCCGTCCTCGGGGACGGGCTCGTCGTTCATGGCGGCGACGACTGAGCGGCCGAACCGCTCCATCTGCGTGCCCGCGTCGTTGATGTAGAACTCGCGCACGAGCGTCGCTCCACTGGCCAGCAGCAGGCGCGCCATCGAGTCGCCGAGCGCCGCCCAGCGCGTGTGGCCGATGTGCATCGGGCCGGTCGGATTCGCGCTGACGAACTCGAGGTTGATCGTGTTGCCGCGCTGCGAGTCGTTCGTGCCGAACGCCGCCCCGGCGTCGACGATCGTCTTCGCGAGAGCGCCGGCGGCCGCGGCGTCCATCCGTATGTTGATGAATCCGGGACCAGCGACCTCGACACCGGCGATGCCGTCGACCTGCGCAAGGCCCTCAGCGATCTCGGCCGCGAACTCACGCGGGTTCACCCCGACGGCCTTCGCGAGCTTCAGCGCGGCGTTGGACGCCCAGTCGCCGTGATCCCGGTTCTTGGGGCGCTCGAGCGGCAGATCCGCGGCGGTCAGTCCCGCGGCCGCACCGGGACGTCGTGCCTCGACGAGCGGGGCGACGACGGCGAGCAGAGCAGCGGAGAGGGCTTCGGGATTCATAGCCGGACCAGTCTAGTTGCGCGCCCGGCTCCGCCTCCGCGCCCGATGCTCAGGCGAGCTGCACGAGCGCCGCGAAGTCGTCGAGTGCGGGATCCGACGATGCCGGCACCGGGGTCGCGAGTCCGTCCAGGCCTGCGGCATCCGGCATGACCCACGCGTCCACGCGCAGGCGCTTGAGCCCCACATAGCCGCCGTGGTGACTGAGGAACGCGCAGTCGGCGGCGTCGCGTCCGGTCGCGATGCGGACGAGGGAGCGACGGTTCGCGAGACGCGTCGCGTCGATCGCGTACCACGCGCCGTCGAGGTACGCCTCGGCGACCGCGTGGAAGTCCATCGGCCGCAGGCCCGGCGCATAGCATGCGGCATAGCGGGCGGGCATGTCCATCGCGCGCAGCAGCGCGATCACGACGTGCGCGTAGTCGCGGCAGACGCCCTGACCGGTCATGAGGGTGGTCACCGCGCTGTCGGTGCCCTGGCTGAGACCCGGCGTGTAGGTCGTGCTCGCGGCGACGAACTCCGACACGGCCGCGATGAGGTGGTGGCCGGACAGCCCTCTGAACTGGCGACGGGCCTGCTGGAACACCTCGTCGGACTGGCAGTAGCGGCTCGGCCGAAGGTAGGTGATGGTCTCGAGGTCGCTCGCCCGGCTCGCCGCCGCCTGCCCGTCGACGGTTGCCTCGTACCGCACCTCGAGCGTGCCGGACTCGCCTGTGAGTCGGTGCAGCCGGCTGCCGGACTGGTCGACGATCTCGGTCGGCATGTACACGCGATCGCCCTGCGTGAACGTCAGTCGCTCGTTCGAGACCGGGGCCGCCTGAGCGACCGCGATCTGGAAGATGAGGTCGACGGAGGCCCCCAGATCGAGGTCCATCTCAGCGGTCACGAGGCGTTGCACCGAAGTATCGTCGCACGCGGCGGAGGGTGCTCCGGCCGCCGCTGTCGACCGCCTCGATCGACACGCCGACGGCACGGCGGATCCTCAGTATCGCCGCCGTCTTTTCGCACCCTCGCGCTCCGTGGCGTTCGGCGCTCGCGGCGTGACTTACCCTCTATGCATGCACGCGCCCGGTCACCGCCGCGGACGGCGGCTGTGGCTTTCCCTCGCGGGCGCCGCGCTCGCCGTCGCGGCCGTGTGCGCCGTGGGCCTGCTGCGTCCATGGACGGCCGCCGGACCGGC
>NZ_RRYE01000298.1 GCF_004010105.1 Microbacterium sp. CPCC 204701 | reverse complement strand
CGCGGCGACGGCGTCGCGCGCCCACAGCAGCACAGCCCGCAGCGCGACCACGGCCGCCAGAGCCCCGAGGGCGGGCGCGAGCGAGGGCAGCGGCATCCCGTCGATCGCCCCGGTGATCGCGGTCGTCAGCAGCCACGCGAACGCGACGATGATGAGCGTCTGCGCGAACGCGATCGCGCCGATCGCGACGAAGAAGCCGCGCGAGGCGGTCGCGTAGCGCAGCAGCCGGGGATCGACGGGCTTTGCCGGCAGGCGCCCGGGCCCGTCGTCTTGCGTCTCGTCCATGGCGTGTTCGACCCTGCCCAGGGGTCTCCTTCTCAGTGTGCGACCGTCGCGGCCGCTTCGATGTGCGAACGGGCGATGCGCTTGCGGAAGATCCAGTACGTCCACCCCTGGTACAGCAGCACCAGCGGCAGGAAGATGAGCGCCGCCCACGACATGATCGTCAGGGTGTAGTCGGTGCTCGAGGCGTTCTCGATCGTCAGGCTGTAGGCCGGGTCGGTCGTCGACGGCATGACGAAGGGGAACAGCGCGAACCACACCGCGAGCACCGACGAGACGATCGTGAACGAGCCGAGGCCGAAGGCCCAGCCCCCGCGTCCGCGGGCATTGGCGATCCACGAGCCGAAGAGCAGCACTGCGGCGACCGCCGCGAGCATCATCGTGACCATCGCGAGCTCGCGCCCCTGTGCGAACGCCATGACGACGGTCCACACGAGGAACGCGGCGGCGACGAGGATCGTAGGCGCCCCGGCCCGCGCGGCGAGTCGGCGGGCGTCGGCCGACACCTGCCCGTCGGTCTTGAGTGCCACGAAGTACACGCCGTGCGTGAAGAACAGCAGCAGCGTCGTGGCGCCGCCGAGCAGGCCGTACGGGTTGAAGAGCGTCAGAAGCGACCCGGTGAACTCCATGTGCCGGTCGATCGGCACGCCCTGCACGATGTTCGCGACGGCGACGCCCCACAGGAACGCCGGCAGGGCCGAGCCGATCACGATCATGCGGTCGAAGGACCTCTTCCACCGCAGCCCTTCGCGCTGGTGGCGGTACTCGAACGAGACGCCGCGGGCGATGAGTGCGAGCAGGATCACGAGCAGCGCCAGGTAGAACCCGCTGAACAGCGTCGCGTACCAGTGCGGGAAGGCGGCGAACAGGCACGCGCCCGCGACGATGATCCACGTCTCGTTGAGGTCCCACACGGGTCCGATCGTGTTGATCACCTGGCGGCGGCTGACATCGTCCTTGCCGAGGAATGGCAGTGACATGCCGACGCCGAAGTCGAAGCCGTCGAGCACGAAATATCCGACGAACAGGAATCCGACGATCCAGAACCAGAGGTAGGCGAGATCCATGACGTTCTCCTGGGGCTCCTAGTAGACCGTGGTCGGGGTGTCGGCGACGGCGATATCGCGCGGGTCGGGATCGTCGGGTCCGGGCAGCGGCTCGGGGCCGGTCTTCGCGGTCTTCACGATGAGGCCGAACTCGACGACGGCCAGGGCGGCGTAGATGAGCGTGAACGCCGTGAGCGAGATGAGCACGGTCCACCCCAGGACGTTCGGCGAGACGCCGTCCTCGGTCAGCATCAGGCCGAAGACGATCCACGGCTGCCGGCCCATCTCGGTGAAGACCCACCCGACGAGGATCGCCAAGAGCGACGCGGGCCAGGCCCAGATCGCCAGCTTCCAGGCCCACGCGGGAACCTCGCGCACGGCCTTCCTGCGGGTGAGCCACAGACCCGCCACGGCGGTCGACGCGGCGATGGAACCGAGCCCGATCATCCAGCGGAACGACCAGTACGTGACCCACACGATCGGTGCGAAGCTGCCGTCGACCCGATCGGCGAACTCGGGGAACATCTCGGTCGTGTACGCCAGGTTGAGGTCGTTGATGCCTTCCACGCAGCCGTCGATCGAGTGCGTCGACAGGAAAGCCAGCAGATACGGCACGCGGATCGAGAACAGCTCTGCCGAGCCGTCCGGTGTGCCGAGCGTGAACACCGAGAACGAGGCATCCGCCCCGCAGGCGCTGTCGAACATCGCCTCGGCCGCCGCCATCTTCATCGGCTGCGTCGCGACCATGACGAGGCTCAGCTGGTCGCCAGACAGGGCGACGCCGCCGAACGCGACGACCATGCCCCACAGGCCGTACTTCAGCGACGACCGCATCATCTCGACGTTCCGGCCCCGCAGCAGGTGCCAGGCAGAGATCGAGATGATGACGCCCGCGGTCATCATGAACGCCGCGAACAGGGTGTGGGGGAGCGCCGCGATCGCGACGGGGTTCGACAGCACCGCGAAGAAGTCGGTCATCTCGGCGCGCGAGCCGTCGTCCGCCATGCGGAAGCCGACCGGATTCTGCATGAACGCATTCGCGGCGAGGATGAAATAGGCCGAGAACCAGGCCCCGATCGTAGCGATCCAGATGCTCGCGAGGTGCAGCGCCCGAGGCAGCTTGTCCCAGCCGAAGATCCACAGGCCGATGAACGTCGCCTCGAAGAAGAAGGCCATCAGCCCCTCGAACGCCAGCGGTGCGCCGAACACATCGCCGACGAAGCGCGAGTACGCCGACCAGTTCATGCCGAACTGGAACTCCTGCACGATGCCCGTGACGACGCCCATCGCGAAGTTGATCAGGAAGATCTTGCCGAAGAACCGTGTGAGGTGCAGCCACTTCACGTTGCCGGTGCGGTGCCACGCAGTCTGGAAGATCGCCACGGTCAGTGCCATGCCCAGCGTGAGCGGCACGAACAGGAAGTGGTAGAGCGTGGTGAGGCCGAACTGCCAGCGGGCCAGCAGCAGGGGGTCCAGCAGATCCATCATGCGCTTCCGATCGTTCCCGAGATCGTGTGGTCTGACCACATTAGCATGTGGTCAGACCACAGAGCCGACGATGATCGGCCGCGCCCTGTGCTTTCGCCCGGGGCTACTCTCGAACCATGGCGAACCGGGCACGGCGATCGGGGACGCCCGCGTGAACGCGATCCCGGTCACGATCGGGCGACGGATGCCGGCACCCGCGGCATCCGCCGACTTTGAGCGCGTCGCGGTCGGGAGCCCGCTCGTCGACACGCACGGCCGCGTGCACCGCGACCTGCGCATCTCGCTCACCGACCGCTGCTCGCTCCGGTGCACGTACTGCATGCCCGAGCAGGGCAACGAATGGCTCGCGAAGACGAGCATCCTGACCCTCGACGAGATCGAGCGCGTCGCACGGATCGCCGCGGCCGACGGCATCACCACGTTCCGCCTCACCGGCGGCGAGCCGCTGCTGCGCACCGACATCGTCGACGTCGTACGCCGGCTCGCCGCGATCGTGGGCCGCGACGGCCGGCCCGTCGAGATCGCGATGACGACGAACGGCATCCGCCTGCCCGAGGTGCTGCCGGCGCTCGTCGACGCCGGACTCTCGCGGCTCAACATCTCGCTCGACACGCTGCGACCCGACCGCTTCCGCGAGCTCACTCGGCGCGACCGGCTCGGCGACGTGCTCGACGCGATCGCGGCGGCTGCGGCATCCGGTCTGCGTCCGCTCAAGCTCAACGCGGTCGCGATGCGCGACGTCAACGACGACGAGCTCGTCGACCTCGTCGAGTTCGCGATCGCGCACGACGCGCAGATGCGGTTCATCGAGCAGATGCCGCTCGACGCCGGGCACACGTGGGACCGCGCGCGCATGGTGACGCAGGACGAGATCCTCGCCGCGCTCGGCCGGCGGTGGCGGCTGACTCCCGTCCCCGGCCGCGGGGGAGCGCCCGCC
>NZ_RRYE01000297.1 GCF_004010105.1 Microbacterium sp. CPCC 204701 | reverse complement strand
GGGGCGCAAGCAGGGCGAGCGCCTCGCGGCGTTCCGCGCGCTCGGCGGCGAGCCGCGGACGATGGTGTTCTTCGAGGCGCCGTCGCGCGTGGCCGCGACTCTCGCCGACATGGCCGCCGAATTCGGCGCGGAGCGGCGCGCGGCCGTGTGCCGCGAGCTGACGAAGCTGCACGAGGAGGTCGCCCGGGGGACCCTCGCCGAGCTCGTCGAGTGGGCCGAGGGCGGAGTGCGCGGCGAGGTCGTGATCGTGGTGGCCGGAGCCGCGGCGCGCGGCATCGCGTTTGCCGACGCTGTGGCGCACGTGCTCGAGCTGGTGCGGACCGGCATGCGCCTCAAGGATGCCGCCGCCGAGGTCTCGGGTGCGACCGGGCACTCGCGCCGCGAGCTGTACCAGGCCGCACTCGCCGCCCGCGTTTGACCGCTCGTGTTACGAAGCGGCCGCCGGGAGCGCATGCCCGGGGGCCTCCCGTCACAGCGGCGGGCGCGGCATCCCCGCTGACTAGAATCTTCGAGTGACCTCCGGCCCTTCGTCCTTCTACATCACGACGCCGATCTACTACCCGAGCGACGTGCCCCACATCGGCCACGGCTACACGACCGTGGCCGTCGACACGCTCGCGCGCTGGCACCGCCAGGCGGGCGACGACACGTGGATGCTGACGGGCACCGACGAGCACGGCCAGAAGATGCTGCGGGCCGCCAGCGCGAACGGCGTCACGCCGCAGGAGTGGGTCGACAAGCTCGTGAGCGAGTCGTGGTTCCCGCTGCTGAAGACGCTCGACGTCGCCAACGACGACTTCATCCGCACGACTCAGCCCCGCCACGAGGAGCGCGTCAAGGCGTTCGTGCAGGCCATCTACGACCGCGGCTACATCTACGCGGGCGAGTACGAGGCGCTGTACTGCGTCGGCTGCGAGGAGTTCAAGCCCGAGTCCGAGATCGTCGACGGCACGGGACCGTTCGAGGGCCTCAAGGTCTGCGCGATCCACTCCAAGCCGCTGGAGCTGCTGCAGGAGAAGAACTACTTCTTCAAGCTCAGCGAGTTCCAGGACCGCCTGCTCGAGCTGTACCAGTCCGGCTTCGTGCAGCCCGAAAGCGCGCGCAACGAGGTGGTCTCGTTCGTCCGCTCGGGTCTGAAGGACCTCTCGATCTCGCGTTCGGCCTTCGACTGGGGCATCCCGCTGCCGTGGGACGAGTCGCACGTCATCTACGTCTGGGTCGACGCGCTGCTCAACTACGCCACGGCCGTCGGCTACGGCGAGGACCCCGAGCAGTTCGAGCGCCGCTGGCCGGCCTACCACGTCGTCGGCAAAGACATCCTCCGCTTCCACGCGGTGATCTGGCCCGCGATGCTGATGGCCGCCGGCGTCGACGTCCCCCAGGGCGTCTTCGCGCACGGCTGGCTGCTGGTCGGCGGCGAGAAGATGTCGAAGTCGAAGCTCACCGGCATCGCGCCCACCGAGATCACCGACGTCTTCGGATCGGACGCGTACCGGTTCTACTTCCTCTCGGCGATCGCGTTCGGGCAGGACGGCTCTTTCTCGTGGGAAGACCTGTCGGCGCGCTACCAGGCCGAGCTCGCGAACGGCTTCGGCAACCTCGCCTCGCGCACGACCGCGATGATCGAGCGCTACTTCGAGGGCGTCGTGCCGCCGCCGGCGACGTACGCCGAGGCAGACCTGCGCATCCAGAAGACGGTGTCGGATGCCGCAGCCGCGGCCGACGCCGCGATCGAGCGGTTCCGCATCGATGAGGCGATCTCGTCGATCTGGACGATCGTCGACGCGCTCAACCTGTACATCACCGAGAACGAGCCGTGGGCCCTCGCGAAGGACGACGCCCAGCGGTCGCGGCTGGGGACGGTGCTCTACACGGCCGCCGAGGGGCTGCGCGCCCTCGCGGTGCTGCTGTCGCCGGTGATGCCCTCGTCCACCGAGAAGCTGTGGATCGCCCTCGGAGCGGCCGAGTCGATCGGCCGGCTGCACGCCCAGCCGATCCGCGAGGCCGGCGCGTGGGGTGTGCTCAAGCCCGGGACGTCGGTGAACGGCCTGGCCCCGCTCTTCCCGCGCGTCGAGCAGTCGGTGTGATGACGGACCCCAGCAACTACGTGCGCACGCGCTCGCAGGACGGCACGCGCGATGTGCGCTGGCCGGACGCGCCCGAGCCGCTCACGGTGCCGGTGTACGACAACCACACCCACCTCGAGATCGAGGACGGCGAGGTGGGGCTCTCGCTCGACGAGCAGCTCGAGCGCGCCGGCGCGGTCGGCGTGATCGGCGTCGTGCAGGCCGGGGGCGACATCGAGTCGAGCCGGTGGTCCGCATGGGCTGCGGCATCCCACCCGCGTGTTCTGGCGGCGGTCGCGATCCACCCGAACGAGGCGCCGGCGTATGCCGCTGCCGGCCGCCTCGACGAGGCGATCTCGGTGATCGACGAGCTTGCCGCGCAGCCGCGCGTGCGGGCCATCGGCGAGACGGGCCTGGACTTCTTCCGCACCGACGACGACGGCCGGCCCGCGCAGCTCGAGAGCTTCGAGGCGCACATCGCGCTGGCGAAGAAGCACGGCATCGCGATGCAGATCCACGACCGCGACGCGCACGACGCGGTGCTCGAGACGCTCGAGCGGGTGGGTGCGCCCGATCGCACGGTGTTCCACTGCTTCTCGGGCGACGCCGAGATGGCGACGATCGCCGCGGAGCGCGGCTACTACCTGTCGTTCGCCGGCAACATCACGTTCAAGAACGCCCAGAATCTGCGCGATGCGCTCAAGGTGACGCCGCGCGAGCGGATCCTGGCAGAGACGGATGCCCCGTTCCTCACGCCGACGCCGCACCGCGGCCGCCCGAACGCGCCGTATCTGATCCCTGTGACCGTGCGCTTCATGGCCGCCGAGCTCGGCGTGGATCTCGACGAGCTGTGCGCGCAGGTGGCGGCCAACACGCTCGCGGCCTACGGCCCGTTCGAGGACTGAGCCGGTGGAAGGTGAGCTATGGGACGTGACGGACGCCGCGGGCACGCCCACCGGGCGAACCCACCGTCGCGGCGACCCCGACTTTCCTGACGGGTTGTTCCACCTCGTTTCGGCCGTCTGCGTCGTGCGTGCTGACGGCCTGGTGCTGATCACCCGGCGCGCGGTGACGAAGGACTGGCCGCTGAGCTGGGAGTTTCCGGCCGGGAGCGCACTTGCCGGAGAGACGAGTGTCGACGCCGCGGTGCGCGAACTCCGCGAGGAGACCGGATTGGAGGTGCCTGCGGACTCGCTCGAGCCGGTCGGCCGCGTCACGGAGGAATCCGCACTCCTCGACCTCTATGTGACCCGTGTGCGACAGGCCACTGGCCTCGTGCTGGATCCTGATGAGGTGTCCGATGCCGCATGGGTGACGCTCGCAGAAGTGCACCGGCTCTGCGACGGCGGACGAATGGCGGGGCCGTGGGTAGAGCGCCTCGCGATCCTCGGGGACGCGCTTGCCCGGGCCGCCGGTCGTTGACCGTCGCGGGCGCACGCCGAGGCGATCAGCCGCCGATGCGGATGCCGACGCCCGCCGGCATCGACAGCAGCACGTCCGCGAGGCTGCTCCAGAACCCCTGGCGGGGACTGGAATCGGACTGCAGGGCGAGCGGCTCGCGTCCTCCTTCGGTCGACGCCTCATGGTCGGTGTTGCGCAGGTCGTGGTACATCTGTCATTCCCTCTTCGAGGGGACGGTCCGGGTGACCCACCCTCGACATGGCTACGATCGGCCACGACGGCTTTCGACGGCT
>NZ_RRYE01000296.1 GCF_004010105.1 Microbacterium sp. CPCC 204701 | reverse complement strand
TCAAGACGCAGCACGCGTCGGGCAAGTTCGGTGAGGGCTACTCGGAGCTGACGACGGGTCTGAAGGGTGCTGTGGACGGCATCAACGACATGTCGGAGGCGCTGCTGGGCATGATGCGCGCGATCCAGGATCTCGACCAGCAGCTCTCCGGCGTCTGAATCCTCGGCTCCGTCGGGGGCGGGCGGATCCGAGCCCCGACGGGGTGCGTGCCGTGAATCAGCAGCAGGACAGGGAAGAGTGACGTGCCGTACGACGACATCGACGTGCCCATGCGGAGCATGAGCGACCTCGAACGCGCGCTGAAGGACACGATCGCCGAATTCGATGCGGCGACACGCAACAGTGAGGCCCTCGAGAGCGCGATCGGCAGCCCGCTGGGGCGTACCGGGCTGCGGTCGCAGGCGCAGCGGTTCGAGGAGGCCTGGAACGACAAGCGGCAGACGCTGCGTGATCACCTCGAGGAGCTGCTCGAGCGTGTGTCGGGGACGCGACAGGCGTGGCAGGACCTCGATCGGGAACTCGCCACCGCCGCCGATGTCGGCGATGGAAGGGACGCCTGATGCCGGTCAATGGTCCGCAGTACCGCACGTACGACATGCTTCCGTCGCCGCGTGGCCGCGACCTGCTGGAGATCCCCGGTGATGCGGCAGACATCGCGGGGCGGGGACGCGCGATGGTGGATCTCGGAGATCGGATGCAGCGGGCGGCGAACACGCTCAATCACATCGCGTCCGGCACGGTCGGCAAGGGACAGTCGATCGACAAGCTCCGGGAGAGTGCGGAAGAGGTGCACAGCGATCTGAAGATCGCGGGGATCCGGTATTCGCCCAGCGGTGCCGTCATCCGTGACTATGGCGATGCACTCGGCGAGGTGCAGCAGCCCATCCGCACCCTCATCTCCAACGCCTCGGGCAAGTGGGAGACGGTCCGCGGCCGATCGATCGCTCTCGAGACCGCCACCCAGGCCGGCGACCCGACCGACTCACTGCAGGCGTCGTTCGACACCGCGTACGAGGACTGGGTCGACGAATCCCGCGGCTACGACGGTTACTACGACACCTGGAACGGGGCGTACAACGCCGCGGTGAACGGGCTCGAAGAGGCCAACGACAACGGCGTCGAGGACTCCTGGCTCGACAACTCGCTGCCGGTCCTCGACGCGCTCTCGCTCGTCCTCCAGGTGGTGGGCGTCGTCCTTGCCGTCGCTGCCTGCATCCTCGGCGGTCCTTTCATCCTCGCGGCGGCATTGGCCGGACTGCTCGCGCTGGGCGTCACGCTCCTCCGGGCGGCCGGCGGTCGAGCGGACGGCGCCGACATCTTCTGGTCGGCGGTCGGCGTCTTCCCGTTCGGCAAGGCCTTCGGCGCCATCAAGGGGATCACGGCGGCGTCGGGATTCATGGGGCGGCTGGCCGCGGGCGGCCACGGCGCGCTCAACATGCTCACCGACATGGTGGGCATGGGCGGCACCGCCGGCCGGGGCATGGTGACGGGCCTGCTCAGCCGCGGCACGGTCGCCGATGTGTTCCATGCCGGCGGGCAGCTCAACCGCAACGGGTCGCAGGTGCTCCGCAACTGGTTCACCTCGACCGGCGGTCCGTCGGTGATGCATCGGCTCATGCAGGGCTTCGACGGGGCGACGGGCGCTCATTTCGCGGATGCCGCAGCCGACCTCTCCAACAAGGCGCGACAGAACCTCACCCAGTTCCTCACCGGTCCCAACGGGAGCGCGCCGATCGCCGGCCTGATGAACGACGCCGGTGGCGGCATCCAGCAGGTGCTGAACTTCGTCGACGGGCTGGGGAAGACGGGCGGCGGTGTCGCGCATGACCTCGGGTGGATCTGACGTGCCGCTGCTCGACGCGCTGTGGCGCGTGGACGTCCCTTTCGACGCGCGTCGGTTCCTCGAGGTTCCCGCGCCGTTGCGCGCCGGTGCCCGGGCGGAGCTGACGTCGTGGGTCGCAGAAACGATCGAGACACTCCGGGCGAATGCCGCGTGGACAGAGAGCCCCGGCGAACTTGCGCTCCGGCTCGAGGGTCAGGCGCGTCTCTTGTCGAGCGACGCCCTCGCGGCGTTCCTCTACTGTCCCCGCGGGCTGCCGGCGGACGCGCTCGTCGAAGTGTTCGTCGGAGCGAGTGAGGCGTCGGAGCTCGCCGATGTCCCGGTCGAGAACTCGGTGGCCCTGCCTCAGCGCACCAGCGAGGTGACGTCGGCGACGCTCGGGATCGGCCGCGCGATCGCCGCGGTCACCGCGATGCCGGACGGCGCGCTGGTCGGGCAGTTGAGGTACCAGTTCCTGAGCCGCGGGGTCCTGGTCGAGGTGTGCGCGACATCGGCGGACTTGAGCGCGCTGGGCGCGGGCATGCCCCGGTTCGAAGAGCTCGCCTCGGGGATCGTCGTCGAGATCGAGGGCGCAAGCGCGGCATGAGAGCCCTTCGATACGAGCTGCAGGGATCGGCGGGCCGCCCGACGATGCGGATGTTGGTCCCGGGTGGCTGGCGCGCCGTCACCGTCGACGACGAAGGCTTGGCCGAGCTGCGGGGGCAGCTCCGAACGCAGGTGAGGCGTGCGGGCCGCCCGGACGTGGACGCCTTCCTGTCGTCTTCGCTGGTCAAGTGGATGACAGAGCTCCGCGAACGGGGTGGACGCTTCGCCGTGCTGCCGCTCGACCCTCCCGAGGGCACCGCATTCCCGATGTCGTTCACGGTGTCGATCGTCGATGACGAACCCGGCCGGACGATCGAGGCGTGGGTGACCGCCAAGATCCGCGAAGGCGACACCGAGTTCCTCGACGACCGGCGGAGCGTGCTCGCGTGGCGGACTTCTGCGCCCGGCGAGGGCCAGATGACCGGGACGATCTCGGATCAGTACTTCTACGTCGTGCCCGTCCCCGGGTCGCAGCGCAAGAGCGCCGCGATGCTCCACGGCACGCACCTGCTGGACGCCGCCGCAGACAGCGACGATCCTCGACGGGAGGCGGCGCGCGTCCTCTTCGATTCGATGGCCCTCTCGCTCGACTGGCCGCCTGCGTGAACGCCGACGGACCCGCGGCCCGGTAGGCCCGCGCGGCCCGCGAGTGGCGTCCCATCGACTGGTGGAGACTCGAGGCGCGAGCGCTGAGAGGCACCCCGACGCTGCGCCGCGCTGGCGATCTCCCAGGGGGCGGCCACCGCTCCGATCGGCATCGCGGGGATCATCTCCGATGTCGTCGTCGGCGCGCTGCATCTCGTCTTCAGCCGTGGCCCGGCCGAGACGGGCAGCACACGCTGGCGCCGCAACTTCGCCCGGATCGAGAGGGCCCTCGACGAGCTTCCTCCCGACGAGCGGGCTCGCGTGTGCTCCGACCTCCGGCACGAGCTGGTCGTGCTCAGCGACCGCGGGCTCATCGGCGGCGACGAGCTCAACCGTGCCGGCGAGGTGCGCATCGGCCTGCTCGGCATGACGATGGCTCCCCGCGACGATCTCACGCCCGAAGACCGCCCCTCCTGACGGCATGGGGAATGGTCCCCATCGTGGGGGATGGTGGTGGTCGGTTAGGTTCTGAGTGTCGGCCCGGTGGGGGTCGGGTTTTCTGAGTGAGGGAGTTGACGATGGCCGATTTCGGTGCTTCGTATGCGGAGATGGAGCAGGTGGCGTCGTCGCTGTCGCAGGCTCGTGATGACATCCAGGGTCAGCTGGACGCGTTGAAGTCGCAGGTGGACACGCTGCTCGGCGAGGACTTCAAGACGCAGCACGCGTCGGGCAAGTTCGGTGAGGGCTACTCGGA
>NZ_RRYE01000295.1 GCF_004010105.1 Microbacterium sp. CPCC 204701 | reverse complement strand
GGGCGGCGGCGAGCTTGCGCTGAGACGGGACGTGGTCGTGGGGCCCCAGCAGCAGACCGATGCGGCGGTGGCCCAGCTGGTGCAGGTGCTGGATCGCCTGCTCAGCCGCGGCCCCGTCATCCGTCGACACGGTCGCGAAGTCGAGCGCCTCGATGCGCGCATTGACGAGAACGGTCGGCAGGTTGACCTGCCGGAGCCGCTCGTAGTGCTCGTGCGCGGCATCCGCCTGGCTGTAGTTGCCGCCGAGGAAGATGACGCCCGACACCTGCTGCTGCAGCAGCAGGTCGACGTAATCCGACTCGGTGATGCCGCCGGCGTTCTGCGTGCACAGCAGCGGTGTGTAGCCGTTCTGGGTCAGCCCTCCGCCGATGATCTCGGCGAGCGCGGGGAAGATCGGATTCTGCAGCTCGGGCAGGACGAGGCCGACAAGTCGCGCGCGCTCGCCGCGGAGCTTTGTCGGCCGCTCGTAGCCGAGCACGTCGAGCGCCGTGAGCACGGCCTGGCGGGTGGCGTCCGACACTCCCGGCTTGTCGTTGAGCACACGGCTCACGGTCGCTTCGCTGACCCCGACCTTGCGCGCGACTTCGGCGAGACGCTTCGACATGCGCTCAGTGTACGCAAGAACTTGCGTGATCGCGCAAGCGGATGAAAGTCGTCGATGCCGGAACAGCAGTCGGCCGCCGCGCTGTTCCGCCTCATCATGACGACGATCGGAATCATCGGCGCAGGACACATCGGCAGCGCGCTCGCACGCGCCTTCTCAGGCCTCGGCTACGACGTGGTGATCGCGAACTCGCGAGGACCCGAGACCCTCCACGGGCCGCGAGCGACCACGCCGACGCGGTCGAACTCGTCACCGACATCTACGACAGGCTGCGCTTCGACACCGTGAGCGCCGGCCCGCTCGGCGAGTCATGGCGGCTCGAGCGCGACCGGCCTGCGTACGTGGCACGCCAGACCGCGGCCGAGCTGCGCGAGAACCTCACGAAGGCCAACCGCCTTCCCTGACCGGACAGCGACGGAATACAGAGGATGCCGCCACCGGTTGTCGCTGGGGATGAGCACCGCAGCCCCTGCCCCGGCCCTGTCCGTCCTCGACCTCGTCCCGGTGCGCACCGGGCAGACGAGCGCACAGGCGGTGGCGGCATCCCTCGACCTCGTCGCAGCGGCCGACCGGCTCGGCTTCCGCCGGTACTGGTTCGCCGAGCACCACAACATGCCGGCAGTGGCGTCGACGACGCCTCCGGTGCTCGCCGCCGCGGCGGCCGCGCGCACCTCGCGGATCCGGCTGGGGTCGGGCGGCGTCATGCTTCCCAACCACTCCCCTCTCGTGGTGGCCGAGCAGTTCGCGGCGCTCGAGGCGATCGCGCCGGGCCGCATCGACCTCGGCATCGGGCGCGCGCCGGGCTCCGACCCCGTGATCACGCAGCTGCTCCGGCAGAGCGGCACGACCAGCGACGTCGAGCGATTCCCCGAGCACGTGCGCGACATCGTGTCGCTCGTGTCGGCCGACGGGGCAGCGCTCCGGTTCACGAGCGGCGGGACCTATGACGTCCACGCCACGCCGGCCGCGACCAGCGTGCCGGAGGTGTGGCTGCTCGGCTCGAGCGACTACTCGGCCCAGCTCGCGGCATCCTTCGGCCTGCCGTACGTGTTCGCGAACCACTTCTCGGGCGAGGGACTGGAGCGCGCGCTCGAGCTGTACCGCACCCAGTTCCAGCCGAGCGAGACGCTCGCCGCGCCCCGCACGTTCCTCACCGCGAACGTGCTGGTCGCGCCCACCCAGGACGAGGCCGAGGCGCGGGCCCTGCCCAACCTGCGCATGACCGCGCGCCTGCGCACCAACCGGCCGCTCGGCGCACTCGAGACCGTCGAGCAGGCGCAGGCCGGGGCATCCGACTTCGACGCGCTCGCCGAGTCGTCCATGGCGTCGGCACGCGCGAAGTGGTTCGTCGGCACCCCCGAGACGGTCGCCGAGAGCCTCCGTGCCTTCGCGGCTGTGCACGGCGTCGACGAGGTCATGATCTCGCCGATCGCGGGATCGTACGAGAACGAGCCGATGGATGCCTCACCCGGCCGCGTGCGCACGCTCGAGCTGCTCGCCGCCGCGGTTCACCTCACCAGCGAGTAGAACCGGAAGAACCCGAAGTCCTCGATCGGCAGGATCTCGAGGTCGGCGAAGCCGGCCGCGCGCGCGTAGTCGAGCAGGATGCCGGGCCGCATCACCGTGCCCGTGCCGACGCTGGGCTGGTGGGAGAGCCCGTCGGGCAGGCAGCAGAAGAGGCTGAAGCCGTACATCAGCCGCTCGAGGTCGTCGCCGGGCGCCACCAGCGTCTCGCCGACGGCCTCGTCCATGACGATCACGAGACCGTCCTCGCGGACCGCGAGGCGCATGGCCGCGAGCACATCCATCGGCCGCGGCATGTCGTGGATGCACTCGAAGGCGAAGGCGGCATCGAACGGTCCGTAGTTGGCGAGCCCGTCGCCGTCGGCGTTGTGGAAGTGCACGCGGTCGGCCACGCCGGCACGCTCGGCGTTCTCGCGCGCCAGCTGGATCGACGGCTCGTCGATGTCGAACCCGTCCACGCGGAGCTCCGGATACGCCTGGGCCAGGGCGATCGACGACCACCCGGCACCTGTACCGACGTCGGCGATGCGAGCCCCGGGCTGCGCGAGCACCGACTCGAGCTGCGGGATCGTCGCGAAGGCACCGGGCAGCTGATCGAACCACGGTCGGTTGAGATCGGCCTGCGCCTCGCGCGCATCGGTGCCGAGCTGCTCCCAGCTGACTCCGCCGCCGTGGCGATAGGCCTCGAGCAGCTCGGGCAGCACACGGGCCGTGGCGGCGAACAGGCGCGGCATCGGACCCATGTACGCGAGGCTCGTCTCGTCGGTCAGCACCTCGGCGGCCCCGGCCGGCAGTGTGAAGCGCCGCGAGGCCGGCGACCCGTCCGCTCCCTCCTCCATCACGAGGATTCCGGCGACAGCCTGCTGTTCGAGCCACTCCCGGACGTAGCGCGGGTGCGTGCTCGTCCGCGCGGAGAGCTCGGCGACCGTCGCGGGTCCCTCTCCGGCGAGGCTGCGATACCAGCCGAGGCGATCGCCGACGTACGCTGCCATCACTTCGGTCATGCCGAGAACGGCAGCGAGCATGCGCTCGGCGAATTCGTCGGCGCTCGGGCTCTGGACGGCAGGGGCGGAGACGGCACTGCTGGACACGGGGGCTCCATTCGTTCGAGCGCGGCTCTTCGCGGCCGCACCGATCCGAAACTAGGACGGCGGCGGCCCGCGCGAATCGGGAGAATCATGCAGATCGCGCAGCGCGGCGACTGCACACGATGACGCAGGTCACCGCGACGCGTGCCGCAGCGACCCGCCCGAATGCCACCAGGCCGCCGCCGCCGTGCGAGAGCCGACGCCGATCTTGACGTAGATGTTGGCGAGGTGCCGGCCGACGGTCTTCTCACTGATGAACAGCTGCTCGGCGACGCGGCGGTTCGGCGCGCCCTGCGCCACCAGCGCGAGCACCTCGCGTTCCCGTGGCGTCAGCGGACCGGCCTGGGCAGCCGGCGTTCTCCTGTTCTCGGGGACACCCAGACGGGCGAGGATGTCGTGGGCCTCGGTCGAGGCCGCCGCGGCGGCGCCGGCATCCCCCGCCATGTCGTGCGCCCGGGACAGCAGCAGCAGGACGCGCGCCAGCTCGTACGGCTGACGGTCCGCGCGGAACGACGCCTCGGCTCGTCGCAGCGCCGCGAGAGCCGCCGGCG
>NZ_RRYE01000294.1 GCF_004010105.1 Microbacterium sp. CPCC 204701 | reverse complement strand
CGCGCCGGCTCCCGCGACCATCCCCGGCAAGACGCTCGGCATCGTCGCGTTCGTCGTGTCGTTCTTCGCGTCGCTGATCGGACTGATCCTCGGCATCGTCGCGCTCGTGCAGAGCCGCAAGGCCGGTCACAAGAACGGGTGGGCGGTCGCGGCGATCATCCTGGGGTCGGTCTTCCTCGTCCTCACGATCATCCTGGCGGTCGTCCTCATCGGTATCGCCGCGGCGGGCGCCGCGCAGATCGCCGAGTTCTGCGCCCAGTACGGTTCGGGCACACACGAGACGACGACGGGTCTCACGATCACGTGCCCGTGAGCTGACCCCGCTTCTGCAGAGGGCGGTCCCGCAACGGCGGGGCCGCCCTCTGCGCGCTCAGTCGAGGATCCGGCAGTGCGTGGTCAGCGACCCGATGCCGTCGATGCCGACGGTCACGGTGGAGCGGTCACGGAGGAACACCTGCGGGTCGCGCGAGTAGCCCGCGCCGCCCGGGCTGCCGGTGGAGATGAGTGTGCCCGGAAGCAGCGTGGCCGACTTCGACAGGTGCGAGATCAGCGTCGCCACCGGCCGCACCATCTGGCCCGTCGTGGCGTCCTGCATCGTATTTCCGTCGAGGACGGTCCAGATGTGGAGGTCCTGCGGGTCGGGGACCTCGTCGGCGGTGACCGCGAACGGGCCGGTCGGGGTGAACCCGTCGAAGGACTTGCAGCGCGACCACTGCGCCTCGGAGTACTGGATGTCGCGCGCGGTGATGTCGTTGACGACGGTGTAGCCCCACACGTGGCCGAGCGCCTCGTCGGGCGAGACGTCCTTCGCAGGCGTGCCGATGATGACACCGAGCTCGGCCTCGTAGTCGACGGACTCGCTGAGCGACCGCGGCCACGCGGTCGTGCCCTGGTGACCTGCCAGCGAGTTGGGCCACAGCACGAAGACCGTCGGCGTCGAGTCCGTCTTGAGCCCGAGCTCGGTCGAATGGGCCGCGTAGTTCAGCCCGATCGCGAGGATCACGGGCGGGGCGAGGACGGCCGACGCGTAGCGCGCCCCGTCGAGCGGATGCCGCTCTCCGCGGCCTGCGGTGTCGCGCACCAGCTGCAGCAGCTCGTCGCCGCCGGTGACGAGCTCGTCCAGGGTGCGGGGAGCGCCGTCGAACAGCCCGTCGACGAACACGGCCTCTTCGCCATCCACTGTGACGAGCCTCGGCTCCTCCGAATCCGGGGGGACGACGTGGGCGAAGCGCATTCCTCCAACCTACCGGGCCGCTCGCACGCGCGTCCCGGAAGGACGGGCCCGAGCGATGAGGATCCTGGACTCGGAAGCGGCCGGCCCGACAGCTCTAGGCTGAGCGCATGACGCACGACCAGGGTGCCGCCAGTCTCCGGCCCTCGCTCACCCCGCCCGAGTTCGCTTCACCTCTCGCCCAGCCGTTCCATGCGGCCCCCGTGCCGATCACGCCCGCGACGACGTCGCCGGCTCCCGTGCAGGTGCCGGCAATCGCCGCGCCGCGGCGGGGCCGCACCGCGAGCATCTGGCTGGTGGGCCTGCTCGTACTGGTGCTGGTCGCGCTCGTCGGGTACTTCCTGAACGCGCTGGGTCCGGGCGCCTCTCTCATCGGCATGCTGCTGGCGCTGGTGCCGCTCGCTGGCGTCGTCCTCGCGGTGCGGATCGTTGACCGCTGGGAGCCCGAGCCTCGCGGCCTGCTCGCGCTCGCCGTCGCGTGGGGCGCGATCGCCGCCGTCGGCATCGCGCTCGGCGTCGACCTCCTCATCACGATCGCGATCGGCAACGACGGCTCGCCGCTGCGGGAGGCGTTCAGCGTCGTCGTGCAGGCTCCGGTCGTCGAAGAACTGGCAAAGGGCCTGGGCGTCCTCATCATCTTCGCGACCGCGCGGCGCGCGTTCGACGGCCCGGTCGACGGGATCGTCTACGGCGCGCTGATCGGAGCCGGGTTCGCGTTCACCGAGAACATCCAGTACTTCGCGATCAGCTTCATCGAGGGAGGCGCCGCCGACACGACCGCGACGTTCTTCGTGCGCGGCATCCTGTCGCCTTTCGCGCATGTGATGTTCACGAGCGTCACCGGCTTCGCCCTCGGTCTCGCCGCCCGTCGCGGCGCCGCCGTCGGTCACGCGATCGGACCCTGGCTGCTCGGGCTCGCCGGAGCGATCGCGCTGCACGCGCTGTGGAACGGATCCGCGCTGTTCGGTGACTTCTTCGCGCTGTACATCACGCTGCAGGTGCCCCTCTTCGCCGGCTTCATCCTGGGGATCATCGCGCTGCGCCGGGAGGAGTCGCGCCTCACGCGCCGCCGCCTGGGGGAGTACGCAGGGGCCGGGTGGTTCACGCCGCAGGAGGTCGACATGCTGGCCACGTCGGCCGGCCGCAAGGCGGCACTGGCGTGGGCGAGGTCGCTGCGCGGTGACCGCACCGGGCTCATGAAGACGTTCATCGCGGACGCCACCGCGCTCGCGGCGACCCGCCAGCGGGCGATCACGGGGCGCGATCCGCACGCCGTGTCGGACGAGCGCGACCTTCTCGCGAAGACCTCGGCGACGCGCGCGGCGATGTTCGCGCCGTAGGTCTTGACAGCCTCGGCGGGCTCCCTGCATCCTGAAACCAGGTCAACTCAGCGCTCGGTAGACACGCAGGCATCGCCGCGGCACCGGGCGCTGAGTCTTGATGTGGCGCGGGCAGGGCTCGAGCAACGCGCTCTGCGAGCGCCTCCTGATTTTGCGCCTACCACGTCTCCGTTCCCTCACCGCGAACGCGCACTGCGCTCACGCACGTCGGGTGGTTGGATGGAGGCATGACTGAAGACCGCACCAAGCCCGAGATCGACGCGCCCACCGGTCCGGCTCCGGCCGACCTCGTCATCCGCGACATCGTCGTGGGCGACGGCGCCGAGGCGAAGCCCGGCGACACCGTGACCGTCCACTACATGGGCGTCGACTACGAGTCCGGAGAGGAGTTCGACTCGTCGTGGAACCGGGGCGAGAGCATCCAGTTCCCGCTGCGCGGCCTCATCCAGGGCTGGCAGGACGGCATCCCCGGCATGAAGGTCGGCGGCCGCCGCGAGCTCGTCATCCCGCCGCACCTCGCGTACGGTCCGGCCGGCGGGCACTTCCTCGGCGGCAAGACCCTGATCTTCGTCATCGACCTCATCGCGGTCGGCTGACCCGAGTCGTGCATCGAGGGGGCGGATGCTGCGGCATCCGCCCCCTCGTCGTCTCGGGCGTCGTCAGCCCGAGACCGATACCGTCGCGCCGACCATGGTGCGCTGCTCGACGAGGTCGGCGTGCACCTCGGCGACGCCGCGCCGGGCGACCTTGCGCGCCCGCCGGCTGCCGTCGGTCGAGACGAACCGCTCGGTGGACTCGCCGTCGGTGAGATACACGGGCTGCACGATGGTCCAGTCGAGCTCCGACCCTCGCAGCAGCATCTCCTGCAGCTCGGAGTCGAACAGCTGCGGCTTGATCAGCAGAGTGAACAGGACGCGGTCGACGAAGCCGAGCAGCTCGCGCGTCTCGCCGACGCCGTACGACGACTGCACGACCACGCGTCGCACGCCCGCCTCGCGCGCCGCGCGTATCAGCAGGTCGGTCGCGCGGGAGCGCACGTCGCCGGGCGTCCCCTTCGCGCCGCGGAGCCTGACTCGAAGCACAGGCTCGGAGATGCCGAGCGTGACGACCACGGCGTCGTGGCCGGGGAGGACCCGGTCGAGGGTCGGCCGGTCGGTGGCGTCGCCGTCCACGCGCTCGAGCCCGGGCTTCGGCGCGAGCGAGGTGGCGCGCC
>NZ_RRYE01000293.1 GCF_004010105.1 Microbacterium sp. CPCC 204701 | reverse complement strand
CGGCGTCCGCCTCCGCGACGCCTGCTGCCACCGGCACCGAGCCGAACCAGTCCGCGGCGACCCACGCCTCGATCTGAGCGGCGAGGGTGTCGAGCTGCCGCACGGGGGCGACGCCGGTGCCCGTGAAGCGGTCGGCGTTCTCGCGCGACCACCGCAGCGCGGCGATGTACTGGCGCACTGCGACCGGCGCCGCCTCGAGCCGGCGCACGAGCGCCGCGCCCGAGGCATCCGGTGTCACCGTCAAGCCCTCGAACGCATACCGCACGAGATGCACGGGCGTCGCGAGCCCCGCGACGAGCCGCGACGTGAACCCCGTGTCGAAGAGCAGCCGCTCACGTTCGAGCCGCTCGCCGAGCGCTGCGCGGAGCACCTCGTCGCCGGGACCGGCGGACCGCAGCGCCGTAAGGGTCTCGCCCTGGAGCTCGTACTTGCGCAGCAGCCACTCCGGCGACAGATCGGGTAGCGGCGGACCGTCGACGCCGAGCGCCATCGCGGCGTCGGGTTCGTGCTCGGCCAGTTCGCGGACGTAGGCGTCGGCGACGACGCGGACGGGGTCGGGAAGGCTCACCGATTCAGCCTAGGCGCGGCGCGTCGGTGGCTCCCGCGTCACGCGGGGACGATGCCGGTGCGGGCGAGCTGCCCGTACCAGAGTCCGCTGTCCTTGACCGTGCGCTCGAGCGTGTCGAAGTCGACGCGCACGATGCCGAACCGCTTCGCGTACCCGTAGCCCCACTCGAAGTTGTCGAGCAGCGACCATACGAAGTAGCCCCGCACGTCGACCCCCCGCTGCATCGCGCGGTGCGCGGCCGTGAAGTGCCGGCGGAGGTAGTCGAGCCTGTCGGGGTCGGGCACCGACCCGTCTTCTGCCCCGACGTCGTCGAAGGCGGCGCCGTTCTCGGTCACCATGAGCGGCTGCCCGGGGAACTGCTCCGACAGCGACATCAGCAGCTCCTCGAGCCCCTCGGGCGCGATGTTCCAGCCCATCGCGGTGTACGGCCCGGGCTGCTCGACGAATTCGACGGCCTGGTCGCTGCCCGGCCACGCCGTGCCGCCGGCTGCGCCCTTGTGCCCGTCGTTCATCTGCCTCGGCGAGACGCCGTCCCACAGCCGCACCGTCGCGGTGGAGTAGTAGTTGACGCCGAGCACGTCGATCGGCTGATGGATCGCGGCGAGGTCGCCGTGCTGCACGAAGGACCAGTCGGTGACGGATGCCGTGTCGTCGAGCAGATCGGCCGGATACTCACCGCGCAGCATCGGGTGCGTGAAAGCCCGGTTGGCGAGAGCATCGATGCGGCGCATCGCCTCCCCCGCCTGGTCGCCGGCACCGCGCAGCACGTGGAAGTTGAGCGTGACCGAGTACTGCGGGTCGCCGGTCGAAGTCGCCCGCAGCGCCTGCAGCGCGCGGCCGTGGGCCAGGTTCAGGTGATGCACGGCGGCGAGCGCGGCGGCGGGCTCGTGGCGCCCGGGCGCATGCCCGCCCTGCCCGTACCCGAGATAGGCCGAGCACCACGGCTCGTTCAGGGTCGTCCACGTGTGCACGCGGTCGCCGAGGGCCGCGCCCATGATCTCGGCGTAGCGCTCGAACGCGTCGGCGGTCGCGCGCGAGGGCCAGCCGCCGGCATCCTCCAGCGCCTGCGGCAGGTCCCAGTGGTACAGCGTCGCGACGGGACGGATGCCGCGCTCGAGCAGGCCGTCGACGAGCCGCGAGTAGAAGTCGACGCCCGCCTGGTTCACCGGGCCGGTGCCGGTGGGCTGGATGCGGGGCCACGCGATCGAGAACCGATACGCGCCGAGACCGAGCTCCTTCATGAGGTCGAGGTCGCTCTCCCAGCGGTGGTAGTGATCGCATGCGACGTCGCCGGTGTCGCCGTTCCACACCTTGCCGGGCGTCTTCGAGAAGGTGTCCCAGATCGACGGCCCGCGGCCGTCCGCGTCGAAGGCGCCCTCCACCTGGTACGAGGCCGTCGCCGACCCGAACGTGAACCCGGGCGGGAACTCGAGGCCCGCGTCGCGGTAGTCGGGGCTCCCCTGCGTCTGGATCGAAGTCACGCTGTTCACTTTGTCACCTCCGACAGGTCGACCGCGAACGTCTGAGAGCGCCCGTCCGGGTTCGTGACGGTGACGGATGCCTCGCCCTCACCGCCCGGGAACACCCGCAGCCGCAGACCGTCGAGGTAGTCATAGTCGGGGCGGTCGCTGCGTGCGCCCCACGCGATGACGGCCCCCGGCCGCACGTACAGCGGCAGCGACGTGAACCCGTGGTTCTCGCGCCGCCACGAGCCGCCATGGACCTCCTCGCCGGTCTTTAGGTGCGTGAAGACGCGCGTGACCTCGACGGCATGGTAGGCCCATACGAGCGGGCGGCGCAAGTAGTTGGTGGTTTCTGCCAACAAATCCTCGCGCCGCCCGTCGTGGCAGGTGTCAGACCGAACGCTGGTAGGCCCCGATCGATCGCACTGCCCACAGGAACGCGAGGCCCGCGAGTGCGATCAGGCCCGCGAGCTGCCACCATGCCGCCGCCGGATAGTCGCCCGAGAGCCCACCCCTCCCCAGCTCGACGGCCCACGTCATGGGGTTCCAGCGGGAGACGTCCTCCACCCACTGCGGCATGAGGTCCGCGGGCATCATCGTCGTCGAGAGGAAGGTCGCGGGCAGCACGATGAGCTGAGACAGGCTGATGAGCGCGATCTGGCTGCGTGCGATCAGCGCCACCGCAGTGGACGCGCAGCAGAAGATCGTCGCCAGCACCGTCGCGACGCCGAGCGCGGCGAGCACCCCGCCGAGCCCACCCGGGTACCGGGCGCCCGCGAGCCACCCGATGCCGAGCACCACGAGCGACTGCGCGAAGCTCAGCACCAGCTGCTGCGCGAGCTGACCCGTGACGATGGCCGACCGCGACACCGGCGAGGTCAGGTATTGGTCCATGACTCCGGAGTTCATGTCGTCGATGAAGCCGCTACCCGCCCATGCTCCGGAATAGAGCACGGTCATCATGAGGATGCCGGGCACGAGGTAGCCGACGTAGCCCGCCGACCCGAACTGCGGCAGCGCGCCCAGCGATGCGAAGACCTGCCCGAACAGCACGATCCAGATGACGGGCTGGATGAGCGACATGGCCGGCCCCCACACCTGCCGCACCGACGCGATGAGCCAGCGGCGCAGCACCTGTCCGGTCTGGGTGAACCACCCGGCGCGCGCCGGGGTGAGGGCCGGGGAGAGGCTGATCGTCGTCATGCTGCGGCTCCTGTCTCGGGGGCGTCCGCGGGCGCGTCGCCGAAGGTGTGGCCGACGAAGTGCAGGTACACGTCGTCGAGCGTGGAGTGGGATGCCGCGACGTGACCGTAGCGCACGCCCGCGGCATCCAGCGCGCCGATGACGGCGCCGACGGCCGACGACGCGTCGTCGGCGCGCGCGGCGAGCATGCCGACGACACCGGATGCCTCGACGACGACGCCGCGGAGTCCGTCGATGCCCGCGACGGCGGCCCGCACGACGGCGGGGTCGGGCTCGACGAGGCTCACCCGCAGTGAGTCGCCGTGCAGCCGCGCCTTGAGCTCGGCCGGCGTGCCCTGCACGACAGCACGTCCGCGGTTGACGAGCAGGAGCTCGTCGGCGAGGCGGTCGGCCTCCTCCATGTAGTGCGTCGTCAGCACTACGGTGAGCGATTCCTCACCCGAGAGCCTCCGGATCTCGGCCCACATCGCTGCGCGGGCCTCCGGATCGAGGCCGGTGGTGGGCTCGTCGAGGAAAAGGACCTGCGGGCGGTGCACGAGGGCCGCGGCGACGTCGAGCCGCC
>NZ_RRYE01000292.1 GCF_004010105.1 Microbacterium sp. CPCC 204701 | reverse complement strand
GGCGCCGGCGCGTCCGGGTCCCGCGGCGTCTCGCGGCTCACCGGCGGTCGGTCACCGGGCTCGCGAAGCCGCGGCGGTGGGTCGGATGAGCCGCCAGCCGCTCGGGCGTGATGACCGCGCCGTCCTCGGCAGCCGATGCGTAGATCGCCGCGACGAGCTCGAACGACCGCGCCGGATCGGCGCCGACCGCGGGCAGCGGTGCGCCCGAACGCAGTGCGTCGAACACGTCTCGGAGCAGCACGTCGTGCCCGCTCGGCTCCTCTGTCGCGGGGAGGGCCCACGCCGCGGCCTCGGACTCGAAGCCCGGTGCCGGAGTGATCCGCCAGTGCTCGTGACCGTGGCCGTAGAGGTGATCCACCGTGATCGTCGCCCGCTGCGTGTCGATGCGGATCGAGCTCGTCTCGCGCGGCGACACCGCACTCGTGGCCACCGACGCGATCGCGCCGCTCGCGAACGTCAGTGTCGCGGTCGAGGCATCCTCGGTCTGCGTCTCGCGGTCCAGGCGCCACAGGCGCGCCTGCACGCTCTCCCAGTCGCCCAGCAGGAACGCCAGCAGATCGATCTGGTGGATCGCGTGGCCGAGCGTCGGACCCCCGCCCTCGGTCTCCCACCTGCCGCGCCACGGGACCGCGAAGTATGCGGGGTCGCGGAACCACAGCGTCTGGCACTGCGCGATGAGCGGGCGTCCGAACGCACCGTCCTCGAGCAGGCGTTTCACGTGCGCCGCGGCGGTGCCCGTGCGCTGTTGGAACACGACCACGAGCTCGCGGCCGGCGCGCGCTGCGGCCCTTCGCATGTCGTCGAGCTCTTCGAGACTCGGTGCCGGCGGCTTCTCGACGATCACGTGGGCGCCCGCGCGGGAGGCCGCCACCGACTGCTCCCGGTGCACGACCGGCGGCGTGCACACGTGCACCACATCGGGGTGCTCGGCCGCGAGCAGCGCGTCGAGGTCGTCGTACACCCGGGGTCGATCGAACTCGGCGGCGAACGCCGTCGCGGACTCGCGCGACAGGTCGGTGACCGCGACGAGCTGCGCATGCGGATACGCCGCGATCGCCTTCGCGTGGGCGTGGGCGATCGCGCCCGTCCCCACGATCGCGCAGCGCAGTGTCTTGGTCATGGGCAGGACTCCCTCGGCGTGACGGATGCCGCGGCCCGATGCATCCGTCACCAGCCTATGCGTCGGGCGCGGAAAGCGCTATCCGATCGCGCCGCGACGGACGATTCGCGGCTCTCGCGATCAGAGCTTGCGAGGGTTCTTGGCGAGTCGCCACGTTCGTCTCGCCGGGCCCGCAGATTCTGGCGACTCGCCACATCCCGCCCGCCGACAGTGAAGGTTGTGCGGCTCGCCGGTCTTGGCGACTCGTTACGTTCGTCTTGCCGGGCGTGCGGATTCGGGCGACTTGTCACGATCTCCGATCTCCGAGCTTCGGATCCGAAGAAACCGCACCCGTCGCGGCTCAGCCCGACGCGCCGGCCTGAGCCGCGTGGAGCCGCGCGTAGCGGCCGCCGCGTGCGAGCAGCTCGTCGTGCGGTCCCTGCTCGACGATGCGGCCGTGCTCGAGCACGACGATGCGGTCGGCGCGGCGGATCGTCGAGAGCCGGTGCGCCACGACCAGGGTGGTGCGACCGGCCATCAGGCGGCCGAGGGCATCCTTGACCAGCTCCTCAGACTCGGGGTCGAGGGCCGAAGTGGCCTCGTCGAGCAGCAGGATTCGGGGGTCGCGCACCAGTGCCCGGGCGATCGCGAGACGCTGCCGCTGACCGCCCGACAGCCGCGCGCCGCGCTCGCCGACGACGGTGTCCCAGCTCTCGGGCAGTGTGTCGACGAACTCCGCGGCGTTCGCGTCGCGCAGCGCCCGCCGCAGCCGCGACTCGGGAACGTCGTCGAGCCCGTACGCGATGTTCTCGCGGATCGACCCCTCGAACAGCACCGACTCCTGTGGTACGACCGACACGAACCGGCGCACGGTGCGCAGGTCGAGCTCCTGTGTGTCGCGGCCGTCGAGCAGGATGCGTCCCGACGTCGGGCGCACGAAGCCCAGCACGAGGTTGAGCATCGTCGACTTGCCCGAACCCGACGAGCCGACGAACGCGACGGTCTCGCCTGCCGTGATGTCGAGCGACACGTCGTCGACGGCATCCCGGTCCGCCCCGTCGTAGCGGTGGCTCACGTGGTGCAGCTCGATGCGGCCCTCGACCTGCCCGACGGTGGCCTTGCCCTCGTTCTGCTCGAGGTCGGGCTCCTGCAGCACCTCGGCGATCGACCGCATCGACTCCATGCCCCGCGCCCCCACCGGGATCAGCATGAGCAGCGCGGTCAGTCCCTGCGTGAGCAGCGCGAAGTAGGTCGACAGCAGCACGACCTCACCGGGTGTGATGGGCAGGATGCCGGTGAGCGCGAAGACGGCTGCGAGCACGAGGCATCCCACCCCCAGCAGCTGCATCGTGACCCACGAGATCGACGCGACGTGGCCGTTGAGCATGTCGAGGTGCAGGCCCGCGCGACGCACGCCGTCGGCGCCGGCCGACACACGCGAGACGGCGGTCTGCTCGAGGCCGTGCGCGCGGGTCACGGGTATGAGCGACGCCATCTCGCCGACGCGCGCTGCGAACCCCTCGACCTCGCGGCGGAACACCTCGTTGCGCACGCGCGAGCGACGCCCGAGCGCCCAGCGCAGGCCGAGTGCGATCGGCACGGCGAGCGCGTACACCGGCAGGAACTCGGGCACCGCGATCGCCGTCATCGCGATGGCGCCGATGAGCACCATCGTCGACGACAGCAGCGGGTGGGTGACCTGCTGCAGCATGATCTCGACGTTCTCGACATCGCGCACGACCTTGGTCTGCACGATGGACGAGCTCACGCGCGAGTGGTATCCGATCGACAGGCTCTGCAGCCGCGCCGCGAGCGCGTTGCGCAGCTCGGCGCCGGTGTCGCGCACGACCGTCATGAAGTTGCGCGTGTAGACGAGGTGCATCGGGTAGTTCTGCAGCAGCAGCACACCGGCGATGGCGAACCAGAACAGCACGCTCGAGACCTCGCCGCCGGTCGCCACGAGGTCGATGACCTCGGCCGTCACGACGGGCAGGAACCACAGCGGGATCTCCTTCAGCGCGAACGCCACGAGCGAGATCGCGAGGCGCCCCGGCCGCTGGGCGAGCAGTCGTAGCACCGAGCGCGCGGGCCGGGGGTTCTGGGCGATCCGAATCGTCCCGGTAAGCGTTTTCTGCATGATGTCGACATGCTACAGACGGATGCCCCGACCGAGGTGACGGGCCGGCTCGGGACCTTCAGCCCCGCGCGCCGGCGACCGTCGACTCGCGCACCACGAGCTCGGGCCGGTACACGACGTTGGCGAGCTCGGGCACCGCCGTCCCGCCGATGCGCGCCAGCAGCATGTCGGCGGCGGTGCGGCCCATCTCGCGGGCGGGCTGGCGCACCGAGGTGAGCGGCACCGCCGCGATCGCGGCGAACTCGATGTCGTCGTAGCCCACGACCGCGACGTCCTCGGGCACACGGACGCCGCGCGAGACGAGGCCGTGCACCAGTCCGATGGCAAGGTGGTCGTTCGACACCACGAGACCGTCCGGCCTGTCGCCCGGGGCGCGGCGCGCAAGCTGCTCGCCGAAGCTCAGGCCGAGGGCGGCCGTGGTGCGCTCGGTCCAGATCAGCTCGAGGGTGGCGCCCGCGTAAGCGTGGGCGGCGACGGCGAGCCGGGCGCCCTCCAGACGCTCCCTGACCTGGCGCACGTCCTGGCGGGCGCCGACGAACGCGAGGCGCCGGCGGCCCTGCTCGAACAGGTGCTCGGCGGCGAGCCGGCC
>NZ_RRYE01000291.1 GCF_004010105.1 Microbacterium sp. CPCC 204701 | reverse complement strand
CGCACGCCCGGGGCGCTGCGCCGGTCGGCGAGGGCGACGGATGCCGCGGCCAGCGCGTCAACGATGGCTTCACGCCCCGCGATCAGCCCGTTCGCCAGCGTGACGACCTGCTCGGTCTTCTGATCGGCGAAGGCGAGCCACGACACGAGGCGCGAGTCCAGCGCGGGCTCGTCCCGGACGTCGTGCGGCACGTGCTGCAGTGAGGTCGACGTCCCCGCGCTCACCCGCGCGGCGCCGAGCGAACGGAGCGAATCCAGACGACCCCACGCCGCCTCGAGGTCTCCCCGCCAGATGTTGCGGCCGTCGATCACGCCGCCGACGAGCGTCTTGCCCTCGAGTCCGGGGACCGCGGGCGGGACGGACCCCCGTGCGAGGTCGATCGCGAGCGCCTCGACCGGAGCCGCGGCGAGCGCCGCCCACGCCCCGGAGGACAGCTGTGCGTACCCGGCGGCGACGAGGATCGCCGGCCGGTCGTCCACGGCTCCAAGCCGCTCGTAGGCGCGAGCTGCGGCATCCGCCAGCTCCTGCGGGGCCGCCGGCAGGCTCTCGCTCACGAGAGCAGGCTCGTCGAGCTGCACCCACTCTGCGCCTGCGGCGCGCAGGTTCGCCAGCAGCTCGGCGTACACCGGAAGCAGGTCGTCGAGCCGCTCCAGCGGCGCGAAGCCGTCGGAGGCGCCGGCCGTCGCCTTCGCCAGCGCGAGCAGCGTCACCGGGCCGACGATCACAGGCCGCACCGTGAACCCGTCAGCCGCCGCCTCGGCGACCTGTCGCACGAGCCGGTCGCTCGAGAGAGCGAACGTTGTCTCGGGACCGATCTCGGGCACCAGGTAGTGGTAGTTGGTGTCGAACCACTTGGTCATCTCCAGCGGGGCGTCCTCGCCCGCGCCGCGCGCCGCGGTGAAGTACGCGGCGAGGCCGACCGTGCCGTCCGCGTCGCGCAGCGATGCGAATCGCTCAGGGAGTGCGCCCACGGTGGCCGCGGCGTCCAGCACCTGGTCGTAGTACGAGAAGCTCTCAGGGATCGCAGAGTCGTCGCGGCCGAGGCCGAGGGCCGCGAGCCGCTCACGCGTCGCGCGTCGCAGATCGGCCGCGATGCGCTCCAGCGCCGCCTCGTCGAGTTCTCCGGACCAGTGCGCCTCGACGGCATGCTTGAGCTCGCGGCGGCGGCCGATGCGGGGGTATCCGAGGATCGTGCCGTGCGGGAAGGTCGGGCGGAGATCGGTCATGGGCGGGCCTCCTTGTGAGGGTCGTGCGGGGTGAGGATCCCGGCGTCGCCCAGGACGGCGAGCACGGTGTCGTGGTTGTTGAAGGCGTAGAGATGGATGCCGGGGGCCCCGCCGTCGAGCACGCTGCGCGCGAGCTCGGCCGCGTGGGCGATGCCGACGTCGCGCTGTCCGTCGGGAGTCGGCTCGATCTCGAGCGCGATCGACAGTTCGACGGGCAGCTGCGCGCCCGTCAGCTCCAGCACGCGGCGCAGACGCGCGGGCGAGGTGACGGGCATGATGCCGGGCAGGATCGGGATCGTGACGCCGGCCGCGCGGGCGCGGTCCACGAATCCGAGGTAGTCGCCGGCATGGAAGAACAGCTGGGTGATCGCGAGCGTCGCACCGGCCGCCTGCTTGGCCAGCAGCGCATCGATGTGCTCACCGGGGTGCCGTGAGCGCGGGTGCCCGTTGGGGAACGCCGCCACCGCGATGTCGACCTTCGGGCGCCGCTCGACGCGCACCGCTCCAGGGATCCCGGGGAACGGCGCCTCGGCGTACGGCGTGCGCTCCGCCTGCACCCGGTCGATCAGCTGCACGAGCTGCGCCGCACTCTCGAGATCGCCGAGGAACGCGTCGCCCTCGCTCGCTCCGGCCGGCGGGTCGCCGCGAAGGGCGAGGAAGCTCGTGATGCCGGCATCCAGGAACTCCCTGATGAGAGTGTTCGCCCCGGCGTAGGTGCTGCCGACGCACGTCAGATGCGCGAGCGGCTTCACACGGGTCTCGCGGAGGATGTGCGTGAGCAGCTCGAGCGAGCGCCCGCCGGTGGACCCGCCCGCGCCGTAGGTCACAGAGATGAAACGCGGGTTCACGGCCGCGAGGTGGCGGATGGTCTCGTGGAGGGTCGCGACACCGGCCTCGGAACGAGGTGGGTAGACCTCGAACGAGACGGGCACCGCAGGAGTGCTCAAGTCGATCGGCATGGCGTGCTTCTCGGGTCGGGGGACGGGTCTTCAGGCCGGACGGCCGCGGCACCTCTCACCCGCCGGACGTCCGGCGGAGGGTGTCATCGCGGGCGGGTGCCGGGCTCGGCTGTCGCTCCCTGCCCGGCTTCCGCTTTCGCGACGCGCCGGGCGACGATGCGTCCACGGTAGCTGAGCTCATCCGGCCGCCGTCTCCCTGTGACCAAGTGTTTCGCCGTACCCCTTCTGCTTCGATGTAGCGTCGTGGCGTGACGACACCCGCGGTCCTCCCCTACGGCACCTGGCCATCACCCCTGTCCGCCGCCGAGGTCTCGGCGGCATCGCCACGCCTGGACGGCGCGCGGTTCGTCGGCGACGAGGTGTGGTGGGGAGAGTCGGTGCCCGAAGAGGCTGGGCGCACCGCCGTACGCCGGAGGACGGCATCCGGGACCGTCGAAGACGTGCTCCCGGCGCCGTGGAATGCGCGATCGCGCGTGCACGAGTACGGCGGCGGCTCGTGGACGGCGACCGATGACGGGGTGCTGCTCTTCGTCGAGAAGACGGACCAGCGGGTGTGGCGACGGGGCCCGGGTGCACCGGCGCGGCCGCTCACGGCCGACGAGGGCGACGTCAGGTACGGCGGGCTCACGCTTCAGGGCGGACGCCTGCTCGCGGTGCGCGAGGCGCACGACGCCGTCAGCGCGCCGCGACGCGACGTCGTGGAGATCCCCCTCGACGGATCGGCCGCCCGGGACTCCTCGCGCGTGGTGTCGCTCGCCGCGGGCAGCGACTTCGTGGCGCAGCCGGCGCTGTCGCCCGACGGCACGCTCTTGGCGTGGATCGCATGGAATCATCCCGACATGCCGTGGGATCGCGCCGAGCTGCGCGTCGCGCGGGTGCAGGGCGGAGGCGGCGCGCAATGGCGGACGGTGGCGGGCGGCGCGAGCTCGCCCCTGCAGCCCGTGTGGACGGATGCGGCGACCCTCGCGTACGCCGACGATCCGACCGGACGCTGGAATCTGTGGCGCGTGCGGCTCGCGCCAGACCTTCGTCCCGAGCACCGCCGGCACGTCGCACCGGCGGACGCCGACACCGGCGACCCGCTGTGGGTGCTCGACCCCCGCTGGTTTGCGATCCTGGACGACGGTCGCATCCTCGCCACGCGCACGGACGGCTCGGACGAGCTCGTGCTCCGCGACGATGACGGATCGGAGCGTCCCCTTCCCGTCCCCGCCGTGACGCGCATGTCGATCGAGGACGTGCACGGCACGCGCGTCCTCCTCGAGGGTGCGGGGCCGCGGGGCGCCGGGCTGTGGGAGATCGACGTGGACCGATCCGGCGACCCCCGCGTCGTCGCGGGCGCGTCCTCGCCGTGGGGCGACGAATGGATGCCGCGCCCGCAGCCCAGGACCGTGTCCGGTCCGCACGGGCCGGTGCACGCCTTCGACTACCCCCCGACCAACCCCGGGGCAGCCGGTCCCGAGGGCGAGCTGCCGCCGTACATCGTGTTCGTGCACGGCGGCCCCACGGATCATGTCGGCGGCGCGGCATCCGGCAAGATCGCGTACTTCACAAGCCGAGGAATCGGCGTGCTCGACGTCAACTACGGCGGCTCCAGCGGCTACGGGCGCGCGTACCGCGAACGCCTCGCCGGCCGGTGGGGCGTGGTGGACGTCGACGACGTCGTCGCCGCGGCG
>NZ_RRYE01000290.1 GCF_004010105.1 Microbacterium sp. CPCC 204701 | reverse complement strand
GCCCGCGGCATCCGCTGCGCCCGGCGATGGCAAGCAGCCCACGCCTGCGCCTGCCGCGCCGACCCTGACACCCGCCGACGGCGCCTACCTCGAGGGGGAGGTGCGCATCGCGGCCGACGCCACCACCGCGGGCGACCCGGTGTCGGGCCTGGCGATCGACGGCCAGCCGATCGGCGCGACGCCGACGCCCGGCGTCTCGCACCTGACCTTCGACATCGGCACCAACTCGGCCGCGCTGAGCTACCGCAACTGGGTGGTCGTCAACGGGCACCGCATCGACCAGGAGCGCACCTGGGTCTCGGAGCGCGTCGCGCTGCCCGTCCCCAACGACTGGCTGGTCACGGGTGAGAACATCGTCGAGATCTTCGCAGGCACGGCCGATGCCGCGTGCGGCGTGAACTACGACGACTTCGTCATCAGCGACGTGGGGCTCGAACTGCTCGGCGAGATCGCCGACGGCGAAGAGAACCCCTTCACGCTCACGTTCGGCGACGGCGACTGCGGCACGCAGCCTGATGACATCGTGCACGCGGAGCTGTCGTTCTTCGTCCTGGGCGATCCTCTCGCTTCGCAGGGACTCGCCGCCGACGTCGACACGACGACCCTCGCCAACGGCGCACACCAGATCGTGGCGACCACCTCGGCGGGCGCCACGGTCACCCACGCGGTGACGGTGAACAACGCCCCGGTCGGCGCTCCGATGCTGTCGCCGGAGGACGGCGCTCTCGTCCGCGGCACGCACACCGTCAGCGCCGCGCACTCCGCGACGGGCGCGGGCGGCGTCGCGTCGCTCACGATCGACGGCACCGAGCCGGTGGCGGTCGAGAGCCTCGGCGCCGGTTCGTCGATGTTCAGCTTCGACGTCGGCGCGAACTCGATCGAGAACCGCTACCAGAACCACCTGCTCGTCAACGGACACAAGGTCGACATCCTCGGCGACTGGGTCAACCAGCGCGTGGACGTGCCGGTCCCGAACCGCTACCTGATCGCCGGCGACAACGTCATCGAGGTCGTCGCGGGCGACATCAGCTCGAGCTGCGGCGCGAACCTCGACGACTTCGCCATCTCGAACCCCGCGCTGACCATCGACACCGGCACGGCCACGGGTGTCTCGATCGCTCCGAGCTACGCGATGGGCGACGGCAGCTGCGGATCCTCGAGCACCGCTCTCCCGAAGGTCGAGACGCACTGGACGGTCGACGCGCCGTCGGTCGCGGTGCTCCCGACCCTCGGGTCGGGCGAGGCGACGCTGAGCTTCACGGTCGGATCGAACTCGATCGACTCGGCGTTCAAGAACCTGCTCTTCGTCAACGGCATCCGCTACGTCATCGGCGGTGACTTCGTGAGCGAGCGTGCGAATGTCGTCATCCCGAACGAATGGCTGCTGCCCGGCTGGAACACGGTCGAGTTCGTGACCGGCACGACCGCGACCGGCTGCAACCGCGACGACTTCACGATCTCGAACGTCGCGCTCGCGCCGGCCTCCGGCACGGCGACGCCGCAGCGGGCGAAGACGTCCTACGCCCTGGGCGACGGAACGTGCGGCTCCAACATCAACCTGTTCCGAGAGATCGACCTCCACTTCCTCGTGACGGATGCCACGGCCCAGGGTTTGCGCACTGAGCTCGACACCACGTCGGTCGCCGACGGCCCGCATGTGGTGGCGGCCGCATCCACCACCGGCGAGGTCGCGACCCGCACCCTGCTGACCGACAACTCGGCGCCGACCGTGACGGCGAGCACGCCGGCCGCCGACGCGACGATCTCGTCGGCGGTGGCGCTCGACGTCCAGCTCGACGACCTGACGGGCCTCATGGGCACGCCCGAGCTCACACTCGACGGCGAGCCGATCTCGCTCGGCGCGCCGGTCGGCCCGGGGCTCGGCGCGGGCGAGCACACGATCGCGGTGACCGCCGCGGACGCGCTCGGCAACTCGGCGACACGCGAGATCGTGTTCACGTCGGCGGGGATCCCCGATGCCCCGATCGTGGTCGCTCCGACGGGTGGGACGACGGATGTCGGGGGTACCGTGACGCTCGCGGCCACGGTCTCGGAGCCGGACGGCGCAGACGTCACGGCGGAGTTCCAGCAGGCCGAGATCCTCACGCCCAACCAGGGCTGGCAGGGCTCCGCCACCGAGGTCCCGACGACGCTGAGCGTCGCCGGCGAGACCAACCTGGGCGGCACGAAGGCCCTCGCGCCCGGTGACGGGCTCACGCTCGACTCCCCTGCGAGCCGCGAGGTGGCGTTCCAGCGCTTCGACGTGCAGGTCAAGGGCCACGTCGGCGATCCCGTGCTCCGCTGGGAGGGCGTCATCGACCCGACCCGCGTCGTGTCGCTGCGGGCGTGGAACACCGAGACGTCGGCATGGGACGTGCTGGCGAGCGCACGCGGTGCGCTCGAGGGCAACACCGAGCTCACGGCGATGGTCGAGGGACGCTACCTCGACGGGCAGCAGGTGCACGTGATGATCACCGGCGAGGACCCCTTCGCCGACGAGATCGAGCCGGGCGCCGAGGGTTTCGCCGACCCGTCGACGTACGACTTCTCGATCGCGCACTTCACCGACACGCAGTACCTCTCGGAGGGAGCGGTCGAGCAGGAGACGGCGGCCGAGCGGGCCATCTGGGAGAAGGCGTACGGCGACACGACGCGCTGGATCGCCGAGAACGCGGAGGACCGCAAGATCGAGTACGTCGCGCACACCGGCGACATCATCGAGAACAACATCCGCACACCCGCGGACGACGCCATGATGCAGCAGGTGATCGGCGAGTTCGAGGTGTCGTCGCGGCAGCACCGGATCCTTGACGACGCGGGAGTGCCCAGTCAGGTGATCGCGGGCAACCACGACAACCGGTCGGGCACCGAGAACGGGCCGGGTGCGATGTACAACCAGTACTTCGGTCCGGACCGGTACGCGACCGCCGACGATCAGTGGGTGAATGCCGAGTACGGCGGCCCGTGGCGCGAGGGCGACAACCAGAACAACTACACGCTGTTCTCGGCGGGCGGCATCGACTTCGTGTCGGTCGGCCTCTCGTACGGTGTCACCCGAGAGGAGGCCGCATGGGCCGACTCGATCTTCACGCGGTACCCGGAGCGCAACGGCATCCTGCTCTCGCATGACTATCTCGCCGCGAGCCCGCAGCGCGACGGTCGCAACTCGGGGTATGCGGCTCCGGACGGGTCGATGCTGTTCAAGACCGTCGTGGCGGAGAACCCCAATGTGTTCCTCATTCTCGCCGGACACGTGCACGGCATCGGCACGAACGTGAAGCCCGAGGTCGGAGAGGTCGCCCACGGCGTGGTCGAGCTGCTCGCGGACTACCAGGCCTTCACGGTCACCGCCGACGAGCTGGGGCTCACCGAGATCGGCGGGTACGCCCCCACCGACCGGCTGCGGTTCGGCGCAAGCTACCTGCGTCTGCTGCAGTTCGACGTGGACCGCGGCGAGATGATCGTCGACACCTACTCGCCGTTCCTCGACGACTTCGGGGCCGGAGAGTACGACCCGGCGCTGCGCTACGACGCCGAGGCCGACAACATGGTGCTGCCGGTCGACCTCACGTCGCGCACGACGAGCTTCCGCACGGACTCGCTGGCGCTGTACAACCCGCTCGCCGTCATCGGCGAGTCGACGGCGTCCTCGGGAGGCGTCGCCTCGGTCGAGTGGGATCGTCTCAAGCGGGGCACGGCGTACGCATGGCTCGTCATCGCCCATTCCGAGGGCGGCGGACGCACCGCGTCGCTGCCGAGCGTCTTCGTCACCAGCGGTGGGAAGCCGGGCAGGGTCACCCCTGAGCTCGAGCCGTACACGACGCCCACGCCCACGCCGTCTCCGACGCCGAGCTCGCCGGAACCCTCCGCTCCGGCCG
>NZ_RRYE01000029.1 GCF_004010105.1 Microbacterium sp. CPCC 204701 | reverse complement strand
CCGCGGGAGCCACAGCCGCCGCCACGCGGGTCATGACGACCAGCGAGGAGTCCATCGCGGACGAAGAGGGCGAGAAGAAGAAGCGCAGCCCGTGGACGTGGCCGCTCATCGCGCTCATCGTGCTGCTGCTGCTCGTGCTCGGCGGGACCATCTGGGCGATCATGGCCAACCAGGGCGATCCCGAGCCCGGCCCTTCGACCTCGTCAGCGACCCCGACGACCAGGCCGACGAACACCACCACGCCGACGCCGGAGCCGACCACGGCGAACGTCGTCGAGGCCGACTACGTCGGCATGACGTGCGAAGAGGCGTCGACGGCGCTGGATGCTCTGGGCATGGGCGCCAACTGCGCGGAGGGAGATGCCGCCCCGACCGAGGCCGACCAGGGGCGCATCTACCGGGTGAACCCGACCGGAAACGTTCCCATCAGCACGATCATCGAGCTCACCGTCTACGGCGGGCAGGTGCCGATGCCAGGCCCGACCGCGCCGTCGATCACCGGCACGGTTCAGCAGGGGGCCACGGCCCAGGTCACGTGGGGCGGCTACAGCTGCCCGGCCGGCACCGGGAGCGTCAGTGCGTACAACTTCACCGCGACCAACGGCGTCTTCCCGACGACGGGCCAGTCGACCGCCTCGTTCGGTCCGAACGAGCGGACCGGCAGCATCCAGGTCACCGGCACGGCCGGCCAGGCGCTCATCGTCACGTACACCGTGACCTGTTCGGGCGGCACCGCGGGCGAACGCACCAGCGGCGCATCCGGCGAGGCCAGCACGCCGATCGAAGCACCCGCTCCGACCCCCGGACCGACCGACGACGCCGACGCCGACGACGAAGGCTGATTTCACCGGGAGGGCCGCGCCCCGCACGTTCTGCGTGACGCGGCCCCCTCGTGGCATCGGTAGTCTGGCTGAAGTTCCACGCAGGGAGTGACCGTGACAGTTGAGCCGCGCGTGCTTTCGGGGCGCTATCGCGTCGACGAGCGAATCGGCCGTGGCGGCATGGCGAGCGTCTATCGCGGGTACGACCTCACGCTCGGACGCGAGGTTGCCATCAAGATCCTCGACCGCGAGCTCGCTGACGACAACGCGTTCCGCACGCGGTTCCGCCTCGAGGCGCAGGCGGCCTCGCGCATGGCGCACCCGGCCGTCGTGCGCGTGTACGACGCAGGCGAGGACTCCCTCACGGCTGCCGACGGGACAGTGCGTCCGGTGCCGTTCATCGTGATGGAACTGGTCAAGGGCCGGCTTCTCAAGGACATCATCGCCGAGGGCCCGGTTCCCGTGACGGATGCCGTGCGCTACGTCGACGGCATCCTCGAGGCGCTCGAGTACTCGCATCGTGCGGGCGTCGTCCACCGCGACATCAAGCCCGGCAACGTCATGGTGACCGAGGCCGGGCAGGTCAAGGTGATGGACTTCGGCATCGCCCGCGCGGTGTCCGACAGCTCTTCCACCGTCGCCGAGACCACGCAGATCCTGGGCACCGCCGCGTACTTCTCGCCCGAGCAGGCGAAGGGCGAGCCGGTCGATGCCCGCGCCGACCTGTACTCGACCGGCGTCGTGCTCTACGAGCTGCTGACCGGGCGCCAGCCGTTCCGCGGCGAGTCGCCCGTGGCCGTCGCCTATCAGCACGTCAGCGAGGCCCCGCTGCCTCCCTCCGAGGTGAGCGAGACGGTGCCGCGAGCGCTCGACACGGTGGCGCTGCGGGCACTGGCGAAGGACCCGTTCCAGCGCTACCAGGATGCCGCGGGCTTCCGCGAGGCGCTCGATGCGACGGTCGACGGCCGCCAGCCCTCGAAGCGGCAGGTGGGCGCCCTCACGAGCGAGCTCTACGGACCCAATCCTCGCCAGGCCGCCGAGACCGCGCGATCGCTGCGCCAGCTCAGCACCGACACCACCATGAAGCGCACTCAGGCCGGCCCGCCGGTCGCATGGATCTGGGCGGGCGTCGCACTCATCGCCGTGCTGCTCATCTCGCTGCTGTTCTGGGTGCTCACCATCCAGCCCACCGAGCTGCCCAACGTCCGCGAGGTTCCGGACGTGACCGGCATGACGTACGACCAGGCCAACAGCGTGCTCGCCGAGCACGACCTCCTGGCGATCCGCATCGACGAGGAGAACCCCGACGTCGCAGAAGGCGATGTCATTCGCACCGATCCCGTCACGGGAACGTCGGTGGACGAGGAGCAGGAGGTCCGCGTCTACGTGTCGACGGGCCAGGAGATGTCGACCGTGCCCGCCCTCGTGGGGCTGACGCAGGATGCTGCGACCTCGGCGCTCTCGTCGGCAGAGCTTCAGCTCGGCACGATCACCCAGCGCAATGACCCCGACCTGGCGGCGGGAACCGTCTTGGAGGTCAACCAGACCGAGGGGTCGAGCGTGCCGGCGGGTACCACCGTGAACCTCGTGGTCGCGTCCGGGCGCGTGACCATCACCGACGTGCGGGGGTACACCGTCGAGGCGGCCACCCGTGAGCTCGAGAGCGCGAAGCTCACCGTGCTCACGCAGGAGGACGCGGACTGCCCCGCGTCTTCGCCGCCGACCGTGTCGGCGCAGTCGCTGGCTCCAGGAGACGTGCCGGTGCACTCCGAGATCACGCTCACGTTCTGCTCGGGCTCCTGACCCCTCGGCTCAGCCGCAACCCGGCCGCCGCCCAGCCTTTGAGCCTGTCGAAGGGTCAGCGGCGCGGGCTGAGCGACGCGCCGCGGGTCGCGGCATCCGGGTATCCGACCGACGCGAGCCAGTTGCCGAGCAGCCGGTAGCCGCCGTCGGTGAGCACGCTCTCGGGGTGGAACTGCACGCCCTGCACCGGAGCGGCGCGGTGCGCCACGCCCATGATCACGCCCCCTGCCGTCCAGCTCGTCACGACGAGCTCGTCGGGCATCGTGTCGGGCACGATCGCCAGCGAGTGGTAGCGGGTGGCGGTGAAGGGGTCGGGAAGACCGGCATAGAGCGGCGTTCCGCCGTGATGGACCCGGGAAGTCATGCCGTGCATCAGCTCGGGGGCATGATCGACGGTGGCGCCGAAGGCCGCCCCGATCGCCTGGTGACCCAAGCACACACCGAGGAGCGGGATGCCGGAGGCCGCCGCCGCGCGCACCACGTCGATCGACGCACCGGCGGCTGCCGGCGTGCCGGGACCCGGAGAGACGAGCACTCCGCGGCGCTGATCCAGCGCGGCGCCCGGATCGTCGATCGCGTCCGCCTCGATCAGGTCGGTGCCGGCTCCGAGCTCGTGGAGGTAGCCGATCAGGGTGTGGACGAAGCTGTCGTGGTTGTCGACGACCAGGATCGGCGCCGGAGCCGCTCCGGCCATGTCACGCAGGCCGAAGGACGGCCCGCACCGACGGCAGGCCCACGGTGACGTCCTGGGGGTTCACGAACTGGCTCACCCACGGGAAGGCGTAGAAGAACAGGCCGTACAGCACGGCCGCGACCAGCACGAGCAGGATGAGTACGCGCACCCACCACGTGCCGGGAAGGATCCGCCACAGCGCCGCGTACATCAGGCCACCGCCTGTAGCGAGGCCGGCAGCTCACCGCTCGCGGATCGGGGCGTGTACGACTCGAACACGCCGTACGCGACGATGCGCTCGGCCAGAGAGAACATCGGGCTGCAGCTGGTCATGGTGATGTACGGGGTCCCTGCCGGGACGTCCATCGCCTGGGGAACGGGCAGCAGCACTTCCACCTGATCGGGGGTGATGTACTCGAGGGTGCGGAACCGGTAGGTATACCAGCCGTGGGGGGTCTCGATGACAATCGCGTCACCGACGCGGAGATCCGCGATGCGATTGAACGGGGCGCCGAAGGTGGTCCGGTGGGCGGCGACCGCGAAGTTGCCCGGCTGACCGGGCATGGCGGTGCCGGGATAGTGCCCGATCTTCTTCTTGTCGAGCGTCCCAGGCCGGGATATCCCGCCGGCCATCGTGAAGGCGTAGTCGTCGCCGAGACGCGGGATGCGCATGATCGCGAAGTCCTCGGTGTCGGCCGGCTCCTCCATCACGACCGGGTCCGCGGTGATCGCCTCCGGATCGCCCGCTCCGGCCTCGCCCTCGTCGGTGGACACCGGCAGCGGTGCCGGCTCGTACTCCTGCGCCCACTGCTGCGACAGCGTCGCGCTCTCGGCCTTCGCCTCGGCGCCGTAGATGACATCGCCCAGCCAGAGCTGCCACACGACGTACAGCAGCACGATCACACCGGCCGTGACGAGCAGCTCGCCGATGACGCCCACGACAGACGTGCTCCTGCGAGGGCGAGCACGAGCATCCCCCCGCAGCGCCCCGTTCCTCACGGTGACGACCGCTTCATCCACAGATGGATTCTCGCACAGCACGGCGGGAGCCCGGCTGGCAGTTAGACTCTTGTGCATGGCACGACCCGGCAAAGACGACGACTCGCTCGTCGAGCGCGCAGAAGGCGAGGCCGCACCCAACCCGGTGTGGTTCAAGCCGATCATGATCGGACTGATGCTCATCGGTCTGGTCTGGATCCTCGTCTTCTATCTGAGCGGCATGCAGTACCCGATTCCCGGGATCGACGCCTGGAACCTCGTGATCGGCTTCGGCATCGCCTTCCTCGGGTTTCTCATGACCACGCGCTGGCGCTAGCGAGCTCTCTGGATCAAGCCCCGGTCTGTGATGACCGGGGCTTTTTCTTCGGGCGCGCAGCGCGAGTCCCTCGACGCATCCGGGTGGAAGCCAGGCATCCTCGCCGAGTGCAGGCCGCCAGTTCCGCTGCACCGGCGGAGCGGCGGTCGACGGCGTATGCTTTTCGGTGCGCGATCTCTCCGCTCGCGTGCCTGACATCGGCCCACGCCCGATGTCATCTTCAGGCAGAGGTGGCTCAGTCATCGCGGAGACCGGATCGGATCGCCAGTCGTTCAGCGGATGCCGGTGGTGCAGGCGTGGGCAGAGACCACTGCGCGTCGGGACGGACAGACGATGTACGACGGAATCACTCAGGCAATCGATATCGAAGCGCCCGCCGATGAAGTATGGGCGGTCATCAGCGATGTGCGCGGCCTGCCGGCTGTGCTCTCCGGTATGACACGACTCGAGGTCGACGGCGAGGACGCCTCGCTGCGGGTCGGACTCACATGGACGCAGACCCGCGTCATCCGCGGCCATTCCGGCTCGGAGACGCTGTGCGTCACCGCGGTCGAGGGCGGCTCGCGATATGTCGCCAAAGGCGGAAGTCACGGATTCGACTACGTGACGACGTGGAGCGTCGTGCCCCTCGGCGCCGACACGACGCGGTTGAGCTGCACATTCCAAGGGCTGCCTCGAACCTGGCTCGCGCGACTCATGCTCAAGATGTTCTCTGGCTCAGGGAATGACGCCAGCCGCGAGGCGATGGCAACCGACCTGAGTGACATCGCCGCCGCTGTGGGCAGGGTCCGATGACTGAGCGCAAGGCGTTCAAGCGACGAGTGCGCGCACAGGTGGCCACAACGGGCCAGAGCTACGCGCAGGCGGCGGCGCAACTCGAAGCCGGCAATCCCGCCCGGGTGGCGGAGACGCATCCCGCATCCGCGGTGGTCGTCGCGCTGCTGCGCGCCTCGAGGCTCAGTCTTGATCCTGTGACGGCGTTCGGCATCGGTGGCGGGATCGGGTTCATGTACGGTCTGTTCCGCTACGCGGACGCACCACACCCTCTGCTGACTCTTGTATGCCAGCATCACCCCGAGCCGTGGGCACCGGCGATCCTTGACCGGTTGGGTGTCGAATACGCCTCGTCGTCGGGGAGACGCGACGTCGTTCGCCTGCTGGAAGATGGTGCGGCGATGATTCTGCCCGTGGCCCGCGGCGTCGTCCCGTGGCTGGATGCGGATGATCTGACCAAGCGCGAGGAGCACATCGTCCTCGCACTGCCCGAGCGCGAGAGCGCGCGAGTGTTCGACGGCACTGGGAAGCACTCGCGCCTGACGAAGGCGGAGATCGTGGATGCCTATGCGCACACGAGACGCAAGCACCCGGTGACGACGATCAGACAGAACGCGCGCCTGCCCCGCGACCTCCGTCCGGCGGTATCGGCGGGCCTGCGCGCAACGGTGTCAGGCATGACCGATCGTGTGCTCGGGAACTCGTTCGACGTCAACTTCGGCCTGAGCGGGCTGCGGCGATGGTCCGAGCGAGTCACCGAGAAGGGCGCCGACGGGTGGCGCCACGTGTTCGCAGAGGACGATGCGTGGCGCCAGCGCCTCATCGACTGCATCGACCGTGAGCACACGGCGCCCACCGCAGGGAGGCCGCTCTTCGCGCGGATGCTGCGCATGCACGGACTCGCGGGGGCCGCCGAGCATTTCGACCGTTCCGCGCCGCACTGGCGTGCGATCGCCCTCGGCGCGACACGGGGTGATCTCGAGCTCGAATCGCTCGGCCACCACGTCGACGCGATCGCCACAGAGGAAGCCGACGGAATCGCTGCCCTACAGGACCTCTTGCAAGGCGCGGCCTACGGGAGTTGTTAACAACCCTGTTAACAGGTGTGAATTACACACGTGTGATTCTCCCCACCTGTGGATGAACCTGTGGATAACTCACCCGATGATCGCGGCGGGAAAGAGCACCGGCACGAACAGCAGGGCCACGAGCACCGCGCCGACCAGAGTCAGGAGGGCGATCTGCAGGCGGCGCTGCCGGGCAGCGCGCGTACGCGTGAAGATGAACGCGACCGCGAGGCCCACGACCAGGCCGCCGACGTGCGCCTGCCACGAGACGTTGAATCCGGGGATGAATCCGATGACGAGGTTGATGCCGAGCACGATCGCGATGCCGGCGATGTTGGCCCCGAGGTGCCGGCCGATCACCAGAAGCGCGCCGAACAGGCCGAAGATGGCGCCCGACGCCCCGACCACGGGCGTCGGGAACGACAGCAGCGCGACGGCCACCGAGCCGCCGAGCGCGCTGAGCAGGTAGAGCGTCAGGAACCGCCACCGCCCGAGGAGCGGTTCGAGGCTCCGCCCGATCATGAACAGGGCCAGCATGTTCAGGCCGATGTGCCAGAAGCTCGCATGGACGAGCGAGACGGTGAGCACGCGCCAGATCTCGGGAAGACCGCCGAGCTGCGGGAAGAAGTTCGGATACAGGCTCGGCGCCCAGAACTGCAGCGCGCTCTCGATGTCATCGCCGATGCCCGGGATCAGCGTCAGCAGGAACACGAACGCCGTGATCGCGATGATCACGTAGGTGACGATCGGTCGGGAGTCGCGCACCGCGGCTGCCCGCGGACGTGACCACCGACGTTCCGCCTTCCGTTGCGCGGGCGACTGGGCCTTCTGCTGATCGCGCAGGCACTCCGGGCAGATCACGCCGACTGCGGCCTGCGTCTGGCATTCGGGGCAGATCGTGCGCAGGCACCGCTGACACAGTACGAAGCTCTGACGGTCGGGATGCCGGTAGCAGAAGTTGTCGCTGTTGCGGCGGAAGTCGTCGGTGGTCACGCGAGGCTGTTCGAGTCGGAACGCTGCGGCTCAGACCGAGACGACGTCGATCGACGCGATGACGACGGGCTCGACCGGACGGTCGCCTGCAGCCGTCGGCACTTCGCTGATCGTGTCGACGACGGACTTCGACGCGTCGTCGACGACCTCGCCGAAGATCGTGTGCTTGCCCTGCAGCCACTCCGGGCCGCGGCCGCCCTGTCCGGGAACCGTGATGAAGAACTGCGAGCCGTTGGTGCCCTCGGCCTGGCCGGTGATCGCGTTGCGGCGGAGCCCGGCGTTCGCCATCGCGACCTTGTACGGCTCGGTGAAGGTGAGCTCGCCGTTGATCTCGTCGTCGAAGTTGTAGCCTGGGCCGCCCACGCCCTGACCGAGCGGGTCGCCGCCCTGGATCATGAAGCCGGACATGATGCGGTGGAAGATGACGTCTTTGTAGAGAGGACCTTCACCGGGCTTGCCCGTCGCGGGGTGCGTCCAGGGCTGCGTGCCGTCGGAGAGTCCGATGAAGTTCTGGACGGTGCGCGGCGCGTGGTCGCCGAACAGGTTGACGACGATGTCGCCGTAGTTGGTGTGGATCGTTGCGACTGCGGTGTGAAGCGGCATTGTGACATTGTCTCAGAGTTCCCTGCAACCCCTGCCGTCTCGGCACGGGTCTGGCAAGATGGGGAGACCGACATCCCACGACAGGGAGGGCATCGTGAGCCTCAGCCGCAAGCGCAAGAAGGAACTTCAGAAGCTGCAGAAGCAGGCGAGCAGCCTGTGGGAAACGCAGCAGGTGCTGGTGGGCGAGGCCGCGTCCGTCGCACGCGAGGCCGGTCGCCAGCTCGGGCACTACAACCGCGAGCACGTCAAGCCGCAGGTGCAGGCCGGCTATGAGAAGTACGCCGCCCCGTACGTAGAGAAGGGCAAGCAGGTCGTCAGCAGCACCGTCATCCCGGCAGCGGGTGCGGTCGTCGGCTCGGCGATGTCGGTGTGGGATGCCGCGAACGAGCAGCGATCGCGGCTCGCCTCCGGCCGCGGCCTCGAGCTGCCCGACTCGAAGAAGTACGCCAAGAAGGCCGACAAGTACGCGCGCCAGGCGAGCGGCTTCCTGTCGGCGAAGCTCGACCGGGCGGCGCCGCAGAAGAAGGGCATCGGCGCCGGTGGCGTCATCGCGATCATCCTCGGCGTCGCCGCCGCCGTCGGCGTACTCTACGCCGCGTGGCAGACGCTGCGAGCCGACGACGAGCTCTGGGTCGCCGACGACCCGCTGCGCGCGCCGGATGCCTGAGTCGGTCCTCGAAGGCACTGAACGCGTTCGGGCCGCCGCAGCCGCTCGAGGTCTCGAGATCGAGATCAAGGAACGGCCCGCCGCGAGGAGCCTTTCCGAGGCGGCAGAAGTCCTCGGCATCCCTCCGTCCGGGATCGTGAAGACGCTGGTGGTGAAGCGGAGCGACGATACGTTCCTGTTCGCCCTGATCCCGGGCGACCGGGCGATCTCCTGGCCGAAGCTGCGCGCGGTCGTCGGGGTCAACAAGCTGCAGCTGCCGGACCCTGAGCGCGCTCTCGCTGCGACCGGCTACGAGCGCGGCACGATCGTGCCGCTGGGCAGCTCGAACGAGTGGCCCATCTACGCCGACAGCGGCATCGTCGGCCGTCGCATCGCGATGGGGGCAGGCGCGCACGGGTACAGCATGTTCGTCGAGGCCGACGAACTCATCGCCGCCTACGGCGCGACGGTCGCCGACATCTCGCAGGCGCTCGAGTAGCGGCATCCGCCGCGCTCAGGCGAGTCCCGCCATCTCGAGCGCGATGTCCACGAGCTTGACCCGCTGCAGCGACGGCACTTCCGAGAGCGGAAACCACTCGGCGCGATCGGTCGACCCGTCGGCCTCGTTGCGCAGGCGACCCCCGATCACGCGAGCGCGATACACGATGCGCAGCGTGTGCAGCGGCTCGGTGACACCGGGCATGAGGCGCCGTCCGGGCGGGATCACCCGGGAGTGGATGCCGAGCAGCTGCTCGATCGCGACCTTGTAGCCCGTCTCCTCCCGCACCTCACGGCGAGCGGCCCGCTCGGGCTCTTCGCCCGGTTCCAGGCCCCCGCCCGGCATCGTCCAGGCCCCGCGACGGCCTTCGTTCCAGTGCGCCAGCAGCAGGCGGTCGCCTTCGTCGACGATCACCGCGTAGGCCGCGACACGCAGGTCCATGCTTCACCCTACCCGCGGAACGCCCGGTGCGAACGGAGAAGCCGGTCCGCGGGACCGGCTTCGATGAAGGATCTTGTGGAGCCTAGGAGATTCGAACTCCTGACATCCTGCTTGCAAAGCAGGCGCTCTACCAACTGAGCTAAGGCCCCGGGGCTTTACGGTGGGGCTACCAGGACTTGAACCTGGGACCTCTTCATTATCAGTGAAGCGCTCTAACCGCCTGAGCTATAGCCCCGTTTCGTGCGGCGCTCTCGCCCCGCAACCTCCAAGACTTTACCCGACGATCGCCGATTTCACGAATCGGCGATCGTCGGTTTCGTCAGTTGGAGGTGAACCCGACGAGCAGGCCGCCGGTCACCTTCACGGCGAGGTTGTAGATGCCGGCGATCACGGCGCCGAGCACGGTGACGACGACGAGGTTCAGGATCGCGACGACCGCCGAGAACGCCAGAACCTGCGGGAAGCTCACGATGTTCGACAGCAGGATGCTGCCGTCACCCGAGAAGCTCATCAGGAACTCGTCTGCCTGGGCGATGAGCCCGGTGGTCGAGACGACCAGGTAGATCAGCACGAACGCGACGACGGTGACGATCGCGATGGCGATCGCCGCGAGGAACGACAGCTTCACCGCCGACCAGAAATCGATGTACACCAGGCGCAGGCGCACCTGCTTGGCGCTTGTCTTGTGGCTGGATTTCTTCGCGAGCTTGTCGGCTACCGTGCTCATGCGTCAGTGCTCTCTTCCGGGGTCTCGGGCGAGGCGTCCGTCCCGAGGGAGGCTTCGGGCGACGGACCTTCGTCAGCGGCGTCGGCGGCTGCATCCTCGGGTTCTTCGGCCAGGCCCCGCTCGCCGTTGCGGGCGATCGCAAGGATGCGGTCGTCGCCGCCGGCGCGGGCGAACACGACACCCATGGTGTCTCGTCCCTTGGCAGGTACCTCGGCCACGGCAGAGCGTACCACCTTGCCGCTGGCAAGAACCACCAAGACCTCGTCGTCCTCCGAGACGATGAGACCGCCCGCCAGATCGCCCCGATCGTCGTTGAGTTTGGCCACCTTGATGCCCAGCCCGCCGCGGTTCTGGACACGGTACTGGTCGACCGCGGTGCGCTTCGCGTAGCCGCCTTCGGTGACCACGAACACGTACTCGTCGTCCTTCGCGACGGATGCCGAGAGCAGGCTGTCGCCGGCACGGAAGTCCATGCCCTTCACCCCGGACGTCGACCGGCCCATCGGGCGCAGCGCGGCGTCCGTCGCCGAGAAGCGCAGCGACATGCCGTGACGGCTGATGAGCAGGATGTCGTCACCCTCGTCGACCAGCAGCGCGCTGACGACCTCGTCGTCGGACTCGACGGCATCGTCGTCGGACTCTTCTGCGCCATTGCCCCGGAGCTTGATCGCGATGATCCCGCCCTGACGGTTCGTGTCGTACTCGGTCAGGCGGGTCTTCTTGACCAGGCCGCCGCGGGTCGCGAGCACGAGGTAGGTGGCCACCGTGTAGTCGCGGATGTCGAGGATCTGCGCGATCTCCTCCCCCGGCTGCAGCGCCAGCAGGTTGGCCACGTGCTGACCCTTCGCATCGCGGCCGGCCTCGGGAACCTCATACGCCTTCGACCGGTAGACGCGGCCCTTGGTGGTGAAGAAGAGGAGCCAGTGGTGGGTTGTCGTGACGAAGAAGTGCTCGACGACGTCGTCGGCGCGCAGCTGCGCACCCTTGACGCCCTTGCCGCCGCGATGCTGCGAGCGGTAGTTGTCGATGCGGGTGCGCTTGATGTACCCGTCGCGGGTGACGGAGATCACCATCTCCTCTTCGGGGATGAGGTCTTCCATCGACATGTCGCCGTCGAATCCGTGGAGGATGTGGGTGCGGCGGTCGTCGCCGAACTTGTCGACGACCGCGGTGAGCTCGTCGCGGACGATCGCGCGCTGACGGGCCGGCGTCGCGAGGATGTCGTTGAGGTCGATGATCTTCGCCTCGAGCTCGTTCGCCTCGTCGATGATCTTCTGCCGCTCGAGTGCGGCAAGGCGACGCAGCTGCATCCCCAGGATCGCGTCGGCCTGCGTGTCGTCGATGTCGAGGAGTGTCTTCAGCCCTTCGCGTGCGTCATCCACGGTCGGCGAACGGCGGATGAGCGCAATGACCTCGTCGAGCGCGTCGAGCGCCTTGAGGTAGCCGCGCAGGATGTGCATGCGCTTCTCGGCCTCGCGCAGGCGGTACGCGGTGCGCCGGACGATGACGTCGATCTGGTGGTCGACCCACAGCGAGATGAACCCGTCGAGGGGGAGCGTGCGCGGCACCCCGTCGACGATCGCGAGCATGTTCGCGCCGAAGTTCTCCTGCAGCTGGGTGTGCTTGTACAGGTTGTTCAGCACGACCTTGGCGACGGCATCCCGCTTCAGCACGACCACGAGACGCTGGCCGGTGCGGTCGCTCGTCTCGTCGCGGATGTCGGCGATGCCGGTGATCTTGCCCTCGCGGGCGAGGTCGCCGATCTTCACCGCGAGGTTGTCGGGATTGACCTGGTACGGCAGCTCGGTGATCACGAGGCACGTACGGCCCTGGAGCTCTTCGACCGACACGACGGCGCGCATCGTGATGGACCCGCGGCCGGTGCGGTAGGCCTCGCGGATGCCCTTGGTGCCCAGAATCTGCGCGCCCGTCGGGAAGTCGGGACCCGGGATGCGCTCCAGGAGCGCCTCGAGCAGCTCCTCGCGCGAGGCTTCGGGGTTGTCGAGCGCCCACAGTGCGCCGGCGGCGACCTCGCGGAGGTTGTGCGGCGGGATGTTGGTCGCCATGCCGACGGCGATGCCGACCGACCCATTGACGAGCAGGTTCGGGAAGCGCGCCGGAAGGACCGTCGGCTCCTGCGTCTGACCGTCGTAGTTCTCGGTGAAGTCGACGGTCTCTTCTTCGATGTCGCGCACCATCTCCAGCGCGAGCTGAGCCATCTTCGTCTCGGTGTACCGCGGCGCCGCGGCGCCCATGTTGCCCGGCGAGCCGAAGTTGCCCTGCCCCTGCGCCAGCGGATAGCGCAGCGACCACGGCTGGACGAGGCGGACGAGGGCGTCGTAGATCGCCGTGTCACCGTGCGGGTGGTACTGACCCATCACCTCGCCGACGACGCGCGCGCACTTCGAGAACGACTTGTCGGGGCGGAATCCGCCGTCGTACATGCCGTAGATGACGCGGCGGTGCACGGGCTTGAGGCCGTCGCGCACATCGGGGAGGGCGCGCCCGATGATGACGGCCATCGCGTAGTCGAGATAGCTGCGCTGCATCTCCAGCTGCAGGTCGACCTGGTCGATGCGGCCGTGGTCGTGCGCGGCGTTCGCGTCGGGGCGCTCTTCGTCTGCCATGTGTGGTTCTCGTCTTCTGTGTAAGCCGGTTCCTGAGACTGTCGAAGGGTCAGATGTCGAGGAAGCGGACGTCCTTGGCATTGCGCTGGATGAACGTGCGGCGGGATTCGACGTCCTCGCCCATGAGCACCGAGAAGATCTCGTCGGCTGCGGCCGCGTCGTCGATCGTCACCTGACGCAGCGTCCGGGTGCTGTGGTCCATCGTGGTCTCCCACAGCTCCTTTGCGTTCATCTCACCCAGACCCTTGTAGCGCTGCACGCCCGAGTCCTTCGGCAGCCGCTTGCCGTTCGCGACGCCGTGCTCGAGCAGCGCGTCGCGCTCCTTGTCGGAGTACACGTACTCGTGCGCCGAGTTCGACCACTTGAGGCGGTACAGCGGCGGCATGGCGAGGTACACGAAGCCGGCCTCGATGAGTCCGCGCATGTAGCGGAAGAGCAGCGTCAGCAGGAGCGTCGTGATGTGCTGCCCGTCGACGTCGGCATCGGCCATCAGCACGATCTTGTGGTAGCGCGCCTTGCCGATGTCGAAGTCCTCGCCGATGCCCGTGCCGAAGGCCTGGATCATCGCCTGGACTTCCTTGTTCGACAGCGCCTTGTCGAGGCGCGCGCGCTCGACGTTGAGGATCTTCCCGCGCAGAGCCAGGATCGCCTGCGTGTGCGGGTCGCGGCCCTGCACCGCCGAACCGCCGGCGGAGTCGCCCTCGACGAGGAAGATCTCGCTGATCGACGGGTCCTTGCTGGTGCAGTCCTTCAGCTTGTCGGGCATGGCGGCCGACTCGAAGACGCTCTTGCGGCGCGCGGTCTCGCGCGCCTTTCGGGCGGCCATGCGGGCGCTGGCCGCATCGATCGCCTTGCGGATGACGTTCTTCGCCTGTGTCGGGTTGCGGTCGAACCAGTCGCCCAGCTGATCGCCGACGACCTTCTGCACGAACGCCTTCGCCTCGGTGTTGCCGAGCTTCGTCTTGGTCTGTCCTTCGAACTGCGGCTCGGACAGCTTCACCGAGATCACCGCGGTGAGCCCCTCGCGGATGTCTTCGCCCGTGAGGTTGTCGTCCTTCTCCTTGAGCATGTTCTGCGCGCGGGCGTACCGGTTCACAAGGGTGGTCAGCGCGGCGCGGAAGCCCTCTTCGTGGGTGCCGCCCTCGTGCGTGTTGATCGTGTTCGCGAACGTGAAGACGTTCTCGGTGTAGCTCGTGGTCCACTGCATCGCCAGCTCCATGGCGATCTTGCGGCCGCTGTCTTCGGACTCGACCTCGATGATCTCGTCGTTGACGACATCCGCGTGACGCACCTTGTTGAGGTGCTCGACGTAGTCCACCAGGCCGCGTTCGTAGAGGAAGCTGTCGTGACGCGGCTGCGGCTCGTCGACGCCGTCGCCGGGGTGGTCGTCGGGGACCAGTGCGCTCGGACGCTCATCACGCAGGCTGATGCGCAGGCCCTTGTTGAGGAAGGCCATCTGCTGGAAGCGGGTGCGCAGCGTGTCGTAGTCGAACTCGACGGTGTCGAAGATCGTGGGATCGGGCCAGAACGTGATGATGGTTCCGGTCTGGTCGCTCTTCTCCTCCTTGGCGAGAGGCGCCTGCGGCTGGCCGCCGTCGCGATACGACTGCCGCCACACGTGGCCCTCGCGTCGCACCTCGACCTCGAGGCGCGCAGACAGCGCGTTGACCACCGACGAGCCCACGCCGTGAAGGCCGCCCGAGACCGCGTAGCCGCCGCCGCCGAACTTGCCGCCGGCGTGCAGGACGGTGAGCACCACCTCCACGGTCGACTTGCCCTCCGTCCGGTGCATGCCCACGGGGATGCCGCGGCCGTTGTCGACGACGCGCACGCCGCCGTCGGAGAGGATCGTCACCTCGATGAGGTCGCAGTAGCCGGCGAGAGCCTCATCCACCGAGTTGTCGACGATCTCGTAGACCAGATGGTGCAGGCCGCGCTCGCCCGTCGACCCGATGTACATGCCGGGGCGCTTGCGGACGGCCGTGAGGCCCTCCAGCACCTGGATGTCGTCTGCCCCGTATTCGCTCGGAGTCTTCTCGGGGGTGGCGGGTTCCTCGGGAACGATATCGGGGGTGTCGGACGTCATCTTCGCGAGGGCTCCAGATCCTTCTGAGGGTGCCCCCACAGTCTATCGGGTTACGACGGGATCACGACGCTATACGCCGTTCTGACGCTGTGAAATCTCTTTCGACGGCTCCAGACGTACCTCAGCCGTAGGTATCGCGCGGGCCACGCCCTGCAACCGTTCTAGGACCCCATTTCCAGGAGGGGACGTCCGGGCCGATGAAGCGCACCGCGGTGACTCCCGCGTCGGGGAACCGCCGGATGATCTCCGAGAGGATGTGCGCACGCATCAGCTGGAGCTGCTTGGCCCACGCCGTGGAGTCGGCCTGGACGGTGAGCGTGCCCTCCGAATAGGCGACCGGTCGCGTATGCCGGGCGGTGTCGTCTCCTGCGACCTCCGCCCATGCGAGCACGACGTCCTCGCGCGCCAGCTCCTTGTCCCACCCCGATTCACGGGTGAGGTCGGCCAGCACGTCACCGACGCCGCGCGGATCGCGGCCCGGTGCGAACGGCACGTTCTCGTCGTCGGCATCCCGCCGCCGGCGCTTGCGGTACGACCGGGCCGACGGCTCGAGACCGCGCAGCCGCAGGTAGGTCGCGATCGTCTCGGGGATCCGCGGGCGCTCGGGGCCGGCCCCCGAGCTCGTCGATGGGTCAGGCATCCGTCGCCTCCAGGATGCGGCCCGCCTCGACGCGCACCGTCCGCGCGCGCAGGCCTTCCGGCACATCGCCCTCGACAGCCGCCGTCACGACGACCTGCTCGTACCCGCCAGCGAGCTCGGCCAGGCGCGCGCGACGATCGGCGTCGAGTTCGGCGAACACGTCGTCGAGGATGAGGACCGGATCACCGAGGCGTGAGTCGGCCCGCAGCAGTTCGGCCGACGCCAGCCGCAGCGAGAGCGCGACCGACCACGACTCGCCGTGCGACGCGTAGCCCTTCACCGCAAGCCCGCGCAGGCGCAGCAGCAGATCGTCGCGATGCGGCCCCACGAGGGTGAGCCCCCGCTCGAGCTCCGCCGAGCGGCGCGCGGCCAGCGCGTCGCGGAATCGCATGGCGATATCGGCGGGATCCACCGATGCCGCGGCCGCGGCCGGCTCTTCGCTTTCGGTGTCGGCGCCTCGCTCCGCGAGCCCATCGGGATCCTCAGCGTCCGCGATCGACAGCGCCCATTCGATCCGCGGGTCATGGTCGGCACCGGCGATCGCCGTGTACGCGGAGGCCAGCGGCGCCGCCAGGTCCGCCGCGAGCGCGAGGCGCGCCTCGATCAGCTGAGTGCCGAGGGAGATGAGCTTGTCGTCCCATACGTCGAGTGTCGAGAGCGCATCGCCGCGCAGTCCGCGCGCCTTTGCGGACTTCAGCAGCGTCGTGCGCTGCTTCAGCACCCGGTCGTAGTCCCCGATCACGCCTGCCATGCGCGGAGCGCGCTGCACGAGCAGCTGATCGGCGAAGCGGCGCCGCGACGACGGGTCGCCGCGGACGACCTGCAGATCCTCCGGCGCGAACAGCACCACCTGGGCGTACCGAGGGAGCTCGGCCGGCTTCACCGCGGCGCCGTTGACCCGTGCCTTGTTCGATCCCTGGCGGTTGATCTGCACCTCGAGCTGCACGCGCCGGTCACCGTGGGCCAGCCGGGCACGGACGATCGCGGCATCCGCACCGTCGCGTACCATCGGGGCGTCGCTCGACACCCGATGCGAGCCGAGGGTCGCGAGGAACCCGATCGCCTCGGCGAGATTCGTCTTGCCCTGGCCGTTGCGTCCCACGAACACGTTCGGACCGGGGAACAGCGCGACATCGGCGACCGCATAGTTGCGGAAGTCGATGAGACTCAGCTGCTCCACGATCACTGCGTCAGCCTAGTTCGAGCGTGCGACGTTTCGTCTCGCTCGCGGCTCAGCGAGACGGAATGCCGAGGCGAAGCGTTCCTGACCCCGTGCCTACCTGAGAAGGAGGTTGGGCTGCAGCAGATAGCGGAACGAGTCCTGGCCGGCTTTGTCGACCGAGGTCTGCGGGGTGATGAGCACCGGGCTCAGCTTGTTGGCGTTTTCGCTCGAGGTGAACGTGATGCGCACGAACTCGCTGCGCACCGCGCCGAGCGACTCGAGCAGGTACTGGGGGTTGAGGCCGAGGGTGACGTCCTCGCCGACGAGATTGGCGTCGACGGACTCGGTCGCGCGCGCCTGCTCGGTGCCCGAGGCATCCATCGACACCGCATCGGTGGTGAAGGTGAACCGCAACGGCGCCGACCGGTCGAGCACGAGCGACACACGGCGTACCGCCTCGGCCAGATCGGCCGTGTTCACCACCGCGTGGTGATCGGTCTGAGCGGGGAAGAGCCGCCGCACGGGCGGGAAGTTGCCCTTGATCAAGAGCGACGTGACGGTCTTGTTGGCCGCCGTGAACGCGATGATCTCGCGATCGCCCGAACCCGAGAACGCGATCGAGATGTCGCCGCCGTGCGCGAAGGTCTTGCCGACCTCGGTGAGAGTGCGAGCCGGCACCAGCGCCGTCGTCGGCTCGTCGGACGCCGTACCGCCG
>NZ_RRYE01000289.1 GCF_004010105.1 Microbacterium sp. CPCC 204701 | reverse complement strand
CGGGCGTTCCGGGGGCGGGCGGAGGCGGCGTGACGGTCGTGCTCATCGGTTCGTTCCTGTCTGCGGCGCGCGGCCGCTCGATGTCGTTCCGGTCGGCGGGTTCGGGCCGCCCCGCGGTGGAGCGGGCGGGGGCGGGACCGGGCTGCCGTGTTCGAGGTGCGCCAGGACGGCGAGGACCCTGCGGTTTCCGGATTCGTCGGGTTCGAGCTCGAGCTTCTGGAAGACCGCGGTGATGTGCTTCTCGACGCTCCCCTCGGAGACGTTCAGCGTCCGCGCAATGGCCTGGTTCGAGCGTCCCTCTGCGATGAGCGCGAGCACCGCGGCTTCGCGGTCGGTCAGCCGCAGCATCCGCTCGTCTCTCGTCCGGCGGCTGAGGAGCTGGGCCACGACCTCCGGATCGAGCACGGTCGCTCCCGCCGCGATGCGCTCGACGGCGTCGAGGAAGTCCCCGACGTCGGCGACGCGATCCTTCAGGAGGTATCCCAGCGCACCACCGCTGGAGGCGATCAGGTCGGCGGCGTAGCGCTCCTCGACGTACTGCGAGAGCACGAGCACGGCGAGATCCGGCAGCCGCGTCCGCAGCGACAGCGCCGCGCGGATGCCCTCGTCGGTCCATCGCGGCGGCAGCCGCACATCGATGATGCAGAGCTCGGGAGCCGTCTCATCCACCGTCTCGTCGAGTCGAGAGGCGTCGGGGAGCGCCGCGACGACGTCGTGGCCGGCGTCTTCGAGCACCCGCACGAGTCCCGCGCGCAGAAGGGCGGAGTCCTCGCAGATCAGGATGCGCACGGGATGCTCACCTCCACGCTGGTGGGCCCGCCGACCGGGCTGTCGATGCGCGCCTCGCCGCCTGCCGCGATCACCCGGTTCACGATGCCGTCGAGCCCGCCCCCCGGCACGATGCGCGCGCCGCCCACGCCGTTGTCTTCGACGCGAGCCCACAGCACCCCGGGCTCGCGCAGCCGCCCCACCAGGCGCACCTCGGTCGCGCGGGAGTGCTTCGTGGCGTTCGTGAGCGCCTCGGCGATCGCGAAGTACGCGGCCGCCTCTGCGTTGCGACTGCAGCGCCCGTCCAGCCGGACATCCATGTGCACCGGGATCACCGACCGGCCGACCAGCGCAGAGAGCGCCGCATCCAGACCGCGGTCGTCCAGGACGGACGTGTGGATGCCGCGGGCCAGCTGCCGGAGCTCCGTGATGGCCGCCTTCGTCGAGGTGTGCGCCTCCGAGATCAGGGCCTTGGCGGCGTTCGGGTCGGCATCGATCTTCTGCTGCGCGAGGCCGAGCGTCATTCCGACCGACACCAGCCGCGGCTGCACGCCGTCGTGGAGGTCGCGTTCGATGCGCGATCGCTCGACGTCGGCGGCGCGGACGGCGCCGGCGTGCTGCACGGTCGAGGTGCGGACGGCCTCGGCGAGCTGCGCCTCGCGCGAGGGCACCAGGATCGCGCGGGCGATGACTCCGTGCAGCACGCCCAGTCCGATGAGGGCCGCCGCCGACGCCAGCACCGCGAGGAGGCCGACCGGGATGCTCCAGGCCAGCGGCACTTCGATGCCCGTGCGCGCGAGCCGCACAGCGGAGGACTGCGCGAACAGGGGCGAGAAGGTCAGCACGACCCCCGACGCCATCAGGCCTGCGAGCGCGACGACGACCCAGCCGAGGACCGACGCGATCGCGATGTTCGCGATCGCACGCCAGGTCGTGGGGTTGATCGCCTGCAGCCACACCGTGCGGACGAAGCCGCCGAAGCCGGCCCGACCGCTGGTTCGCGGGTGGGGTGCGGTCAGTCCGAAGCCGTACAGCCCCTCCACCCGCTGCGTCTCGAGCCAGCCGAGCGCGAACAGCACGTACACGAGTGCGACGAGCACGAGCAGCCCGATGCCGAGGATGAACAGGAGCCCGAGCCCGAGCCCGAGCATCGAGAGCACGATGGTGAGGAGGACGGGGCCCACGACGCCGAGCACGGCGAGCTGCGCAACGGCGCCCGCAACCTGCGCCGGGCGCGTCACCGGATGAGCGGGAGGAGAGGCCGAGGAGGTCATGTCCCCACGGTAGGGGTGCACGGGTTCCTCGCGCGCCCGAGCCATCCGGAGACTTCCGTTCGGGTTATCCCCCGCCCGCGCGCGGTGTCGGCGCCACGAGCTAGGGTGGCCGCGATGACCAAGCGCTCCGCGCGGCCCGGCAGGCCACAGGGCACCGAGCCGCCGTCCTTCGACTTCGACGGGTCGCGGCTCACCGGCCTGGCCGCCGGCGACTCCGGCATGTTCGCATCGGAGCAGTTCGAGGGCACCGCCTACGCCGGCATCGCGCTCGACGAGTGGCAGATCGGCGTCGGGACGACGATCGACGGATGCCGCTTCACGAAGCTCGAGCTCGACTCGTGGACGCTCCGCGGCGCACGCATCGTCGAGTCCGTGTTCGATGGCGTCGACGTTCCGGTGGTGACGGCCGCCCGCGCCGGACTGCGCGATGTCGAGATCCGCGACAGCAGGTTCGGATCCGTCGAGGCCTACGACGGCGCGTGGCGCGGCATCCGGTTCACCCGCTGCAGGCTCGGATTCGTGAACCTGCGCGCGACCGATCTGCTCGACGTCGCATTCCAGGACTGCACGATCGACGAGATCGACCTGCTCGACGCGACGGCTCGCCGAGTCGCGTTCGGGGGCTGCCGGATCGGCGCGCTGAATGTCGGCGGCGCCAGCCTCACCGACGTCGACCTGCGCGGCGCCGACCTGCGAGAAGTCGTGGGGTTGGCGGGCCTGCGTGGCGCGACGATCTCGCCCGAGCAGCTTCAGCTCATGGCTCCCGCGCTCGCCGAACTGGCGGGCCTTCGCGTCGAGGACTGACGGCTCAGCCGATCAGCGACCCGAGACCTTGCCGAACAGGCGCGCGATCGGGGCGAGCACGAGGGGCCGGGCGGCGATCCACGCGGCGGCGATGACCACGAGCGAGGCGACGAGGAGCCAGAACCCGGTCCAGTTCGCGGCGTAGGCGTCGGGATCGTGGGACCCCTGCGCGGCGTACATGTGGTTGAGGTTGCGCAGAGCTCCGGTGGCGAACACCAGGAACACGTGCACCGCAATGAAGGCGACGAAGTACAGCATCACTGGGAAGTGGATCGCGCGTGCCCATTCCACCGGGTAGGCCTTGTTCAGGGCCGTGGCGTTCTTCGGCCACACCCCCGACATCCGCACGCCGGTGATCGCGGCGAGCGGGGCGGCGAGGAACACGGTGACGAAGTACGCCAGCTGCTGCAGCGAGTTGTAGTTGACCCAGCCGTTCTCGGTGGGCCAGTCCAGTGAGACGTACTGCAGCCCGGCGCTGAGCGCGTTGGGGAACACCTCCCACGAGGTGGGAACGATCCGCATCCACTGCCCGGTGACGAACAGCAGCACCACGAAGATCGCGCCGTTGGCCAGCCACAGGATGTCGAGCGACTGGTGCAACCACAGGTTCATGCTGATCTTGCGCTTGGCGTTGGTGCGCGGCGACCAGAACACGGTGGGCCGCTTCTCGGTGCGCACCTGCAGCCCCGACCGGATGATCAGCACCATCAGGAACACGTTGAAGAAGTGCTGCCACCCCAGCCACGCCGGGAATCCGACCGGTGCACCCGCGGGCAGGTGGTACTCACCCGGGTACGCGGCGAGGAAGTCCTGACCCCACGGCATCGACAGCAGCCACCGCACGAACACGACCGCCAGCGCCGCCGCGACCAGGAGCCCGCCACCGCCGACGACGACAGCGCCTGCCCACTGCACCTTGGTGAACGGTCCGATCCGGTCCGGCTCGACCTTCGGCTCGGGCCGCGTGCGGGCCGCGGCGCCCGGCCACACCGTGGCCGTGAACGGCAGCGGCTGCGCGAGGGGCACCCCCGACGGGGTCGCCG
>NZ_RRYE01000288.1 GCF_004010105.1 Microbacterium sp. CPCC 204701 | reverse complement strand
AGCGTGCGCCCGCCCGCCGGGCCCGCCGGGCCCGCCGGGCCCGCCGGACCATGCCGGTCCGCCCGGGAGCACGGGCCCCGCGATGCAGGCCTGAGGCGATTGAAGCCCGCCATCGGTTCTTCGTCGTCGGCTTCCTCCCCTTGTCGGTGTCCTGCTCTGTCTTGTCGTGCCGTTCATCGGACGGTGACGGTCACGGGCCTCGACGCGGTCTCGCCGTTCGCGTTGGCGAAGACGGCGACCAGCGTGTGGGTGCCGGCGGCGACGCCGTTCAGCGCGACCGAGACGCGTTGAGCCTCCGGAGTGCTAGCCGCCAGCGCTCCCGAGCCGACGACAGTCCCGTCGAGCTCGAACCGGTACGACGTCGCATTGGTGCCCCACCACAGGTTCGCGGTCGCGGTGAACGAGCCGTCGCGATCCCAGTCGTCATGGCTCGCCACGGGTGCGGCCGGCGCGGCGTGCACCACCTTCACGGTGGTCGAGGTGGTGGCCGTCGCACCGCGCGAGTTGATGAGCTCGGCGGTGTAGACATAGGTGCCGTCGGGCTTGCCGGTGAAGCTCGCACCCGTGATCTGTGACATTCCGCCGGCCGGATCGAGCACCTCTGTCGCGATCAGCTCGCCGTTCTCGTACAGCCGGAACGCCGCGCCCGGCGTGCCCCACCAGAGGTTCATCACGACGTCGTACGCACCGTCGTGCAGTCCGTACGCGTGACCGCTGGTGTTCGACAGCGACCCGCGGCCCGGAGCAGACGTCGGGTTCGTGTCTGCGAAGACGAAGACGGTGACGGATTCCTCGGCCGCGGCATCCGCCCCGTTGACGGCACGCACGCTCACGGTGTGGGCGCCGGCCCTTCCGTCGAGGTCGATCTCGGCGTCGGGTGCGACCGGCCCGCCGTCGAACGAGACCTCGAGCCGGTCGACGCCCGACTCGGGATCGGCAGCACTGATCGCGAGGCGCAGCGTGTCGCTGTCTTTCACCAGCGTGCCGTCGGCGGGGAGTCCCGCGATGACGGGCGGGGTGTCGTCGGCGGACGCGGTCACCGCGAGCGCCGCGGTGCGGGCGAACGATCCGACGCCGTGGCTGACCGTGACGATGTCGCCCGCCTGCGCGCCGAGCGCGGCGATGTCGAGCTCGGCGGTGTAGTCGAGCGCGTTGACGGCGGTCTGCGTGACCACGATCGGGGCAGCCGGCGTGCCGTCGACGGTGACGCGCACCTCGCCGGTGTTCCCACCCGCGGCATCCATGTTCAATGGCGCCCGCAGCGTCACGGTGACCGATCCGTCCGCGGGTGCCTCGGCGCGGTCGAGGGCGATCGTGCTCGAGGTGAAGGCGCGCCACGCGAGCGACTCGACCCACGCGGTCGTGAAGGTCACCCAGCCCTCGGTGTGGCCGATGTTCGCGACGCCGGGGTTGAAGGGGTAGTGACCGTTCTTCGGGCTGCCGTCGAACACGCCGGGCGCGCCCTGCAGCAGACCGTAGCCGCCCTGGTACTCCGAGAACCAGCCGAGGTCGAGCCCTTCGAACGCGAGCTCCGGGTCGTTGATCCGGTACTGCGCGGCGCGGCCGGTCGGGTTGCGGCCGAAGACGTTGTCGACGTGCGCCTGAGCGATCTCGGTCAGGCGTGCGTCGATCGCGGGATCGTCGATCATCGTCGTCGCCGCGAGCGCCGCGGCGGGGAATCCGAGCACGTTGCCGGACTCGTTCGGGTCTTCGCCCGACCCTCCGCCGGTGAAGCTCGGGATCGTCCACCGGTCGTCGCTGTACCTGCGGAAGTCCCACATGTTCGCCGACCGGCCGATCGCGACCTCTGCCCACTCGGCGGCGAACTCCGCGATGCCGTCGGGCGCCTCGTCGGCGAGCGTCGTCGCGAGCGTGGCGAGCGAGGTCATGAGGTGGTATTCGCCCTGGCGCTGGCCCTTCGTCGTGCCGGGATCGGCGAGGTCGACGTCGTCGATGAGCCACCGCGCCTGTGCGATCGCGGCATCCCGGTACAGCTCGGCGTCGTCACGCCCTTCACGGACGGCGACCTCCCACATTCGCAGGTTGGGGACGATCGAGTGACCGGGCGGGAACTCGCCCTTGCCGGTGCCGATCTGGGTGTAGACCTGCAGCAGGTCGGCGGTGTGCGGCGTGTAGTCGTGCCAGAAGTACCGGCCGTAGGCGGTCTTGGACCAGATCGGGAACAGGTAGTCGCGCACGTCCTCGTAGAGCGCCCGCGGGATCCACTCCGACAACTCGGGGTACGCCCACAGGAACGACGCGAGCTGCTCCTTGACCAACACGTGGTCGTACTGGCCGCGCAGGTAGATCTCGGCGCCCCACGCGAGCAGGCGTGCGATCTCGGGGCTTCCCTCCGCGGTCGGGTACTGGAGACCCTCGTAGACCGCCTCCGGCATCCGGATGGCGGCGATCGGGGTCGGGTTGGCCAGGTAGAGGTCGACGAGGCTCGACAGCTCGAACGACATCTGGTGCGAGTCGCGCCAGCCGAGGCCGCGCATGCAGTGGGGATGCGTTCCGTTGAGGGGCTTGCCGGTCAGGTCTCCGAAGAAGCACCGCACGTCGCTCATGAATGCGATCGCGTGGTCGTAGCCGATGCGCTCGGTCCAGTTCGCGCCGATCCCGAACTCGTACGAGTCTCCCTCGCCGGCGACGCCGTGGACGAGGATGCGGAAGGGGCCGGTCTCGGCCGGGTCGAAGTCGGTGAAGTCGCCGATCCTGCCCTGGACCGTGCCTTCGTGCACCACCGCGCCGGAGGCATCGACGATCTGGAAGCTCTCGCCGTCCAGCGCGTTGGGCGCCGTGAAGCGCTTCGGACCCCCGAGGTCGTAGCCGCTCTGGTTGACCACGACGGGCTGGGGCGCGCCGGCGCCCGTGGAAGGGGTCCAGCTGCAGCCGGACGCCGTCGCGGGATGGCCCGCGGGCACCGAGTCGAGCTGCTCGACGCCGATGCCGCCGATGCGCGCGTCGGCCCGGTATGCGCCGAAGCCGATCGTGCCGCCGGCGTCACCCGCGGGAACGGCGGCGACGAGCGCGCTGTCCACTCGCACCGCCAGGATCCCGTTGGCGCGGGTGATCTCGACATTCGCCCATTCGCCGAGGTCCATCGGCGCGCGGCCCGTGCACAGCACCGTGCCGCCGTTCGGCCTCGCGAGCGTGATGCCGGTCGCGGTGATCTGGATCGCGGTGTTGCGGGCGATATGGCTGTACGGCGCGGCCGCGTCGACGAGCAGCGAGACGGTGCCGTTCGCCGCGAGCTGGTCCGCCCGCACGGACGTGCGCAGTGTGTAGGCGTCGGGCAGGTTGATCTCGGCGGTCGGCCGCAAATAGCTTCCCGAGGTGGCCGCGAGGTTGTCGATCGTCACCGCATCGACCTCCCCGCCTTCGACGCTCCACGAGCTCAGGGCCCCCGCGAGCGGAGTCCAGCCTGCGGTGCCGCCGGACCACGCCTCACTGAACGGCAGGCCCGTCGACCCAGGGTTGCCGGGCTCGTCGGGCACGAGCCGCACGCTCGCGGCACGGGTGTTGATCCCGGTCGTCGTCGCCTGTCGGCTCAGGCGTACCGTCGCGGTCTCGCCCGCCGAGAGCTCGACCGAGCCGAGGTCGGTCCAGGCACCGCGCTCGGCGTTCTGGTCCACCGTGGTGGTGGTCGACGCGCCGCTGCCGCCCGACACCGTGTACACAGCCGCGGACTCGGAGTTGCCGGCATCGGGCACGCCCGCCTCGACGCGGTATGTGCCGGCGTGCGCAACGGGAAGCGTCCAGGTCGCGGTGGCGGCGGCGCTCGTGCTGTAGCGCGACGGAGCCCCGTCGGGGCCCGTCACCGCGCTCGGCTGCCACGTGCCCGTGACCGAGAACGGCACGGTCCCGTCGGCGCGGGGAGTCGTCTCGGTCACCTGCACGGTGACGACCGGCGGCGTGGCC
>NZ_RRYE01000287.1 GCF_004010105.1 Microbacterium sp. CPCC 204701 | reverse complement strand
TGGCCGGGCGGGTCGTGGCCGCCGACGGCGCCGCAGGCGGCCTCGCTGCCGTTCTCGCCGGCGACCGGCCGGCCGACCTCAGCCCGCGAGAGCTCTCGGACGCCCGAAAGAGGTGGCTGCCGCGGCTGTCGGCGCAGGCTGTGGGTGACGCGCTGCGGATCGCGACGGCGCGAGGTGTGCAGCTCGTCACGCGCCGAGACCCCGACTGGCCGGATCAACTCGACGATCTAGGGCCCCATGCTCCGATGTGCCTGTGGGTGCGCGGTCGCGCCTCGGCGCTCAGTGAGCTCCGGCCCTCCGTCGCGGTGGTGGGAGCCCGCGCGGCCACCCGCTACGGCGACCATGTGGCGATGGAGATCGCCGCCGATCTCGCCGGAAGCGGCGTCCCGGTCGTGTCGGGCGGCGCGTACGGCATCGACGGTGCCGCGCATCGTGCGGCGCTCAACGTCGGCGGGCTCACGGTGGCCCTTCTGGCGGGCGGCGCCGACCGCGCGTACCCGGCAGGGCACACGCAGCTGATCGACGACATCGCCCGCACCGGCGCTGTCGTGAGCGAGGTGCCGTGCGGCTCCGCGCCGACGAAATGGCGCTTCCTCCAGCGCAACCGGCTCATCGCGGCGATCACGGATGCGACAGTCGTCGTGGAGGCCGGATGGCGCAGCGGATCGCTCAACACCGCCGGCCATGCCGCCGCCCTCTCCCGAGGGCTCGGCGCGGTCCCGGGTCCCGTCACCTCCGCCGCGTCGGCGGGATGCCACCGGCTCCTGCGCGAGTGCGGCGCCGAGTGCGTCACCAGCGGGCAGGACGTCCGGGAGTTGATCGGGCTCACGGCAGCCGCCGTCGGCGAGCGGCGCGATGCGGTGCCGGCGACGGATGACTCCGCGCGCGTGTGCGATGCGCTGAGCACGGGGGTGTGGCGCACCCCGGACGATATCGCCCGCCGGGCGGGGATGGCGGCCGACCACGTCGTGTCGATCCTCGGGCTGCTCCATCTGGAGCGTCGTGTCGAGACAGCTTCGGGCGAGTGGAGGCTCATGAGATCACCGGGATGATGCCGCGGGAGCTCCACGTCGAACGGCCTCCGGAGCGTCGCGCGCGCGCCGGGCCCGCCCCGGCGCATGCTGGACGGATGAGGATCGACGACGCCGCGACCGACTACACGCGGCACCTCGCCGAGGTCAGGCGCCTGTCGCCGGCGACGGTGCGGGCATACCGATCCGATCTGGCGAGCCTCGCCGCGGCGTGCGGAGCGGCCGTGATCGCCGACGTCGATCTCGAGCACCTCCGGGACTGGCTGTGGCAGGCGGTCCAGCGCGGCGACAGCCGGGCCACGATCGCGCGTCGCACGGCGGCCGTCCGGGGGTTCTTCGCATGGGCGGTCGAGAGCGGGCTGCTGCCCACAGACCCCAGTCTGCGCCTGGTCGCGCCCAAGCGCGGGCGCACGCTGCCGCGCGTGGCCACCGCCGACACGCTGACGGCGGTCCTCGCGCGTCTCGAGCATGCCGCCGTCGACGGCGATCCGGTGGCGCTGCGCGATCACGCCATCCTCGAACTCCTCTACGGCGCCGCGGTGCGCGTGTCGGAGCTGTGCGGCGTCGACCTCGACGACCTCGATCCCGACCGGCGCACGGTCCGCGTGGTCGGCAAGGGGTCGAAGGACCGAGTGGTGCCGTTCGGCGATCCCGCCCTGCGGGCGATCGACGCCTACCTCGTGCGGGGGCGTCCCGTCCTCGCCGCGCGTGCCGGCGGTGAGGGCCACGGTCGCGCCGTGTTCCTGGGTGTGCGTGGCGCCCGCATCGGCTCGCGCGCGGTGTACGACCTCGTCTCGCGCGAGCTCGCGCCGGAGCTGAACGCGGCCGCGGGTCCGCATGCGCTCCGGCATTCCGCCGCGACGCATCTGCTCGACGGCGGCGCCGACCTGCGCGCCGTGCAGGAGATCCTCGGCCACGCGAGCCTCGGAACGACGCAGATCTACACGCATGTGTCGAGCGAGCGGCTCGCCGCCGCGTACCGGCTCGCGCACCCGCGCGCGTGAGAGGCGTCAGCAGCAGGGCAGCAGCACCGCGCGCGGCACGCCGCCCAGGAGCAGCATCGGGTTGATGTACTCGCCCTCCAAACGCACACCGAAGTGCAGCACGCCGGGATCCGTGTGACCGCCGAGCGCGACCGTCCCCACCGCGGCGCCTCGCTCGACGCCCGCTCCCGCGACGAGTTCGGACGCGATCGGCTCGAGGGTCGTCACGAGCCCGCCGCCGTGGTCGATCGTCAGGATGCCGCGCCCGGCGACCTGCCCCGAGAACGCGACGATCCCCGCCGCCGGCGCCCGCACCTCAGGTGACGCGACCGGGCGAACATCGATGCCACGGTGCCCGGGTCCGTAGTCGTGGGCCGGCGCGACGAAGGCGCGATCGATCCGGAACTCGCGCACGGGCCACGCCCATCCCGCGGCGGCGAGGTCCGGCCGCTCGGGTGAGACGGTCGCACCGCTCGCCTGTGTCGCGCTGCCCACCAGCAGAGCGGATGCGGTGAGCACGGCGCCCAGGGCCATCGCCCGGCCCGAACGAGCCCACCGTCTCGACCACGCGTCCGTCATCGTCCGAGCCTTTCGCCTCGGGAGTCCTCTCCACGGCGGGACCGTCGCATCGGTGGACAAGCGCGTCTCGCGACGCGCGGGGGAGGAGGCGCGACTGGTACACTGAACCCTGCACCCCGCTCGTCGGGGTGACTCCGCGTGCCCAGAGCGCTGCATCCGCAGCGCGGCATCCACTCCCATCGGTCCTCTCGTCCGGCTACGAGCGAGGGGCGGGCGTGCGCCGGGCACCAGGCTCGCCGGCAACCCCGCCGGCAGGAACAACCGGAACAGGGCGCGAACGCGCCGGAACAGGAGAACGGCCATGGCCGTCGTCACCATCCGCCAGCTGCTCGACAGCGGCGTCCACTTCGGGCACCAGACCCGCCGCTGGAACCCGAAAGTCAAGCGCTTCATCCTCACCGAGCGCAGCGGCATCCACATCATCGACCTGCAGCAGTCGCTGACGTACATCGACAAGGCGTACGAGTTCGTCAAGGAGACGGTCGCCCACGGTGGCACGGTGCTCTTCGTCGGCACCAAGAAGCAGGCTCAGGAAGTCATCGCCGAGCAGGCGACGCGTGTCGGCCAGCCCTACGTGAACCAGCGCTGGCTCGGCGGTCTGCTCACCAACTTCTCGACCGTGTCCAAGCGCCTCGCGCGCATGAAGGAGCTCGAAGAGCTCAACTTCGACGACCCGGCGGCCAGCGGCTTCACCAAGAAGGAGCTGCTGCTCAAGAAGCGCGAGCTCGACAAGCTCCACAAGTCGCTCGGGGGCATCCGCAACCTCCAGAAGACGCCGTCGGCGATCTGGGTGGTCGACGCCAAGCGCGAGCACCTCGCGATCGACGAGGCCTCGAAGCTCGGCATCCCGGTGATCGGCATCCTCGACACCAACGCCGACCCGGACGAGTTCCAGTACCCGATCCCCGGCAACGACGACGCGATCCGTTCGGTGAGCCTGCTCACGCGCATCATCGCCGACGCCGCCGCCGAGGGCCTCATCCAGCGTCACCAGCCGACCGACGAGGCCGCAGACGCCGAGCCCCTGGCCGACTGGGAGCGCGAGCTTCTCGAGCAGGGTGCCCCCGCCACCGGTGACGCCGCCGTCTCGCAGGCCGCGACCGCGACCGAGGCCGACTCCGCCGGTGCCGCTGCGCACGACGAGGCCGTCGCCGCCGCTGCCGGCACGACCGACACAGCCGTCGCCGAGGCAGAGGCAGAGGCTTCCGCCGTCGACGCCGACGCTGCGGTCGACGCCGTCGAGGCAGCGGTCGCCGACGCGGTTGTCACCGACGCCGCCGAGCCGTCGGACGCCGACAAGTAACGGGTCTCCTCCACTGCAACGCCTCGGCAGGGTCGCGACGCGGCCCC
>NZ_RRYE01000286.1 GCF_004010105.1 Microbacterium sp. CPCC 204701 | reverse complement strand
CGCGGCGCGGCCCGGCGTGCGGGAGCGCATGAGGATCGCGACCAAGCTCGGTGCTGAGCCGCTGTGGGCCGGTTCCTGGCCGGGCCGCCGCGCCGGGCTGTCGCGCCGCGCCGTCCTCGACGCGTTCGCCGGCAGCCTCGACCGGCTCGGCGTCGACTCCGTGGACCTCCTGTGGCTGCATCAGGAGGATCGCGCCACGCCGATCGAAGAGACCGTCGATGCCCTGGCCGAGCTCACGAGCGCCGGCCGCACGCGCCGCGTCGGGGCATCCAACCACCCCGCGTGGCGGGTCGAGCGCGCCCGGGCACACGCGCGGACGATCGGGTCGATCCCCGTCGATGCCCTGCAGCTGAATGCGACCTACCTCCGGGTGCGCCCCGGTACCCGCCCGCCGGGCGTCGAGCACCGCTTCGGGGTGCTGAGCGACGAGCAGCGCGACTACGCCGATGCGCACGGACTCGAGGTGTGGGCGTACACGCCGCTGCTGTCCGGCGCGTACGACAACCCCGACAAGAGCATTCCCGAGCCGTACGACCACATCGGGAACGACCGGCGCCTGGCCGCGCTCGACGAGATCGCGGACGAGCTCGGCGCGACGCGTGGCCAGACGGTCCTCGCCTGGCACGTCGCACACGGTGTGCGCCCGATGCTCGGCGGCAGCAAGGTGGATCAGCTCGACGCGGCGATGGAAGCCGTGCGCTTCACCTTGACCGACCAGCAGCTCGCGCGCCTCGACGCAGCGGCCTGAGACGGATGTCGCGACCCGGCAGCGCGCGCCGGGTCGCGGCATCCGTCCGGCACGAGGCCGCATGCGTCGCTGATAGCCTGAACCGCGTGTCTGAAACCGTCGTGAGCGCACAGAACTCGTCTGTGCGCGCGCTGGCTCCCGCCAACGACCCGGCGTTCGAAAACGTCTGGGACGAACTCGTGTGGCGCGGGCTCGTGCATGTGTCCACCGATCAGGAAGCGCTGCGCGCGCTGCTCGGCGGGGACCCGATCACGTACTACTGCGGCTTCGATCCGACCGCTCCGAGCCTGCACCTGGGAAATCTCGTGCAGCTGCTCACGATGCGCCGCCTGCAGCTCGCGGGTCACCGGCCGCTGGGCCTCGTGGGCGGGTCGACCGGCCTCGTCGGCGACCCTCGTCCCTCCGCCGAGCGAACGCTGAACACCAAAGAGACCGTGGCCGAGTGGGTGGGCTACCTGCGCTCGCAGGTGGAGCGGTTCCTCAGCTTCGAGGGAGACAACGCCGCGCGCATCGTCAACAACCTCGACTGGACCGCGCCGCTCGGCGCGATCGACTTCCTGCGCGAGATCGGCAAGCACTACCGCGTCGGCACCATGATCAAGAAGGACGCGGTCGCTGCGCGACTGAACTCCGATGCGGGCATCAGCTACACGGAGTTCAGCTACCAGATCCTGCAGGGACTGGACTACCTCGAGCTGTTCCGCCAGCACGGCTGCGTGCTGCAGACCGGTGGCAGCGACCAGTGGGGCAACCTCACCAGCGGCACCGATCTCATCCACCGCGTCGAGGGCGTGCACGTCCACGCGATCGGCACTCCGCTGATCACCAACAGCGACGGCACGAAGTTCGGCAAGAGCGAGGGCAACGCGATCTGGCTCGATCCGGCGATGTGCAGCCCGTACCGCATGTACCAGTTCTGGCTGAACACCGACGACGCCGACGTCATCGAGCGCCTCAAGATCTTCACCTTCCTCGCGCGCGCCGAGATCGAGGAGTACGAGCGACTCGTCGACGACGAGCCGTTCCGCCGCGCGGCGCAGAAGCGTCTGGCCCTCGAGGCGACGACCTTCGTGCACGGGACGGATGCCACGACCGCCGTGATCGCGGCGTCCGAGGCACTCTTCGGCCAGGGCGACCTCGCGGCGCTCGACCCGACGACGCTGCGCCACGCGCTGGAGGAGCTGCCGAACGCGACGGTCGCCGCCGGCACGCCGGTGGTGCACGCACTCGTCGAGACCGGTCTTGTTCCGAGCCTCTCCGAGGCGCGCCGGGCGATCGCTCAGGGCGGGGTGTCGCTCGACGGCGCGAAGGTCGACGACGACACGGCAGTGGTGACCGGTACCCTTCCGGGCGCCGTGTCGGTGCTTCGTCGGGGCAAGAAGACGCTGGCGGGCGTCTTCGTCGGCTGACGCCGCCCCCGCTCGCCGATCGGATTCCGATGCCGTTCACGCCGAGTCACGCGGTCGTCGCGCTCCCGTTCACGCGAACGCCGCTCGTGCCGGCGGCGATCGCGGTAGGCGCGATGACCCCCGACCTGCCGCTGTTCGTGCGTGCGTTCCCGCTGCACTACGGCCGCACGCACGCGTTCGAGTGGCTGCCTGTCACCGTGGCTCTTGCTCTGATCCTCCTTCTGGTCTGGCGCTGCGTGCTGCGGCCTGCGGTGCGGGAGCTCTCACCGCGATGGCTCGCGGAGCGGCTGCCGGGGGAGTGGGACCGTGGCGCCGTCGCGGCCCTGCGCGAGACCTTCGGACTCGGGGGCGACTCTCCGCCGGGAGCCGGGCGGGCGTCGTGGGGCGCGATGGCTCTGCTCGCCGTATCGCTGGTGATCGGAGTGGTCAGCCACATCGTGTGGGACCTCTTCACTCATGACGGGCGCTGGGGCGTCACCGCGATCCCCGCCCTCGGCGACGACTGGGGCCCGCTGCCGGGCTACACGTGGCTGCAGCACGGATCCACGGCGATCGGCCTGGTCATCATCGGGGTGTGGCTGCTCGTGTGGCTGATCCGGCGCCGGCCCGAGGCATCCTTCGCCCGCGCCGTGCCGGCCTGGGTGCGGTGGACGTGGTGGCTGTCGCTTCCGGCCTGCCTCCTGATGGCGTGGCTGTGGGGACTCGGCGCGCATGGGCCCCTCGACGAGGACTTCACGGTCGCGCACCTCGCGTACCGCGTGCTGCCGCCGGCGTGTGCGGTGTGGGGCGCGGCGACTGCGGGGCTCTGCGTGGTGGTGCAGGCACGGGCGGCTCGTGGTGTGGAGCGGCGTCGCCGCTGACGGTCCTCCCGGAGTGCGCGACGTGTTGCGCGCACATACGACGGCGTCTGTTCCTGTGCCGGGGCCTCGTCATGGGCTCGTCCCCCGCCTACGGTCCAGTTCCATGGACCGCGAAAGGCCAGGAGCAGCCGAGCGGATGCCGGATGGTGCCGGCCTCGACGTGCTGCGCGGGCGGTGCAGGGCTGCCGCGACTGCGAGCCGTGGCGGCAGGCGACGCAGGCCTTGTTCGGTGATGGCGGGTCACGGGCCCAGACCATCCTCGTCGGCGAGCAGCCCGGAGACCGCGAGGACCGAGAGGGGGAGCCGTTCGTCGGTCCGGCGGGGAGGATCCTCGCGCAGGCGATGTCGTCTGCCGGACTCGAGCGCGAGCCGCAGGCGGCGATCGACGGACTCGTCCGTGACCTGAAGGCAGCGGTGGACGCCGAGCGCTCCCGATGACGGTGCGCCGCGTGTTTCTGCGGGTGGCGGGGTACGACACGCCCGGGATGCGGGCTGGATTGGCCCGATCCGGGGATCCGACGTAAAGTATTACTCGTTCGCCCCACAGGGGAGCGGAGAGACCGAGAGTCTCACCCCCCTCAAGCTGGCGGACCACCTCCCTTCTCAAACAGTCCTCACTTGAGCGACCTGACCTGCGGGTCTAAGATGGGAGTCTTACCCTCCGAGGCAGTCTTCGATCGCCGCTGTGGATCTCGATCCGCAGCCGGCGGAACCGAAGGTCTGTGGGTGGGGTATGGTTGTGAGGTTGCCCTGCTGGGCTGGCTGCTGTGTTTGGTGGTTGGTGGGTGGGTGCGTCTGGTCTTTGAGAACTCAACAGCGTGCACTTGTCATATGCCAATTTTGTCTCTGCTGACCATTTGTTTGGTTGGTGGGGGTCTTTTTGGATCAATTCAATGGATGTCAGTTTGATATTCGTTTTTTGGTCAGGTT
>NZ_RRYE01000285.1 GCF_004010105.1 Microbacterium sp. CPCC 204701 | reverse complement strand
AGCTGCGCGAGGCTGTGCGCGCCGACCCGGGCTGGCGACTGGTCGTTGCCGACGTCGCACAGCTCGAGCCCCGCGTGCTCGCCGCGATGTCCGGCGACCTCTCGCTCGCGTCGGCGGCGCGGGGCCGCGACCTGTACGCCGGCATCGTCGACAGTGGTGCGGTCGCGTCGCGGTCGGAGGCCAAGGTGGCGATGCTCGGTGCGATGTACGGGGCGACGACGGGGGAGTCCGGCCGGCTCGTCCCGCGCCTGCGCCGCGCCTACCCGAAGGCGATGGGCCTCGTGGACGAGGCTGCCCGCGTCGGCGAGGACGGCGGGCTGGTCTCGACGTGGCTCGGCCGCACCTCACCGCCTCCGTCTTCGACCTGGTCGGACGCCCAGTCGCGAGCGACCGAGGCCGAGGCATCCGGAGCCGACGAGACGCGCGCGCGTCGATGGGCTCGCGATCGCGGCCGGTTCACGCGCAACTTCGTCGTCCAGGGCACCGCCGCGGAATGGGCGCTCGCGTGGCTCGCCGACCTGCGCACGCGTCTTGCGGCCCTGCCGCCCGTCGCCCAGGGTGCGAGTGCTCCTCGCTCGGGCCCGGCGTTCGCCTGCCGCCCCCACATCGCGTTCTTCCTCCACGATGAGGTCATCGTGCACGCCCCGCACGAGCACGCGGAGGCCGCCGCGCGGGCCGTGACGGATGCCGCGGCCGCCGCGGCGCGGATCCTCTTCGGCGAGTTCCCCATCGACTTCCCGCTCGATGTGCGCATCGCAGAGACGGCGCTCAAGGACTGACGGCTCAGAGGCCGCATCCAGTCGGCGGCGATAGACTCGCACACGCGAATGGGTCGGCTGGACGGTCGCGTCGTGAGCGGTTCGCCGCTCGCGCCGAGGAACGTCCGGGCTCCACAGGGCAGGGCGGTGGGTAACACCCACCCGGAGCGATCCGCGAGACAGTGCCACAGAAAGCAGACCGCCCCGCCGGTCCCTGAGCTTGTCGAAGGGCCGGCGGGGTAAGGGTGAAAGGGTGGTGTAAGAGACCACCGGGGTCGTGGTGACACGGCCCGCACGGTAAACCTCGCCCGGAGCAAGGCCAGACAGGGGATGACGACGCGGCCCGCCGAGTCCCCGGGTAGGCCGCTGGAGCGGCACGGCGACGTGTCGCCGAGAGAGATGACCGTCCACGGGGCTTCGACCCCCGGACAGAACCCGGCGTACAGGCCGGCCCATTCGCGCTCTCGTCAGCCGCGCGCCAGCGCCGCGGCTCCGATGATGCCCGCGTTGTTGCGATGCACCGCCGGCACGATCGGCGTCGTGAGGTCGAGCAGGTGCAGGAACTGGTCCGAGTGCTTGGACACTCCGCCACCGACCACGAACAGGTCGGGGCTGAAGAGGAACTCGATGTGGCTGTAGTACCACTGCAGCCGCTTCGCCCACTGTTCCCACGTCAGATCGTCGCGCTCCATCGCGGAGTACGCGGCGTAGGCCTCGGCATCCTTCCCGTGCTTCGCGCGCTGGACATGACCCAGCTCGGAGTTCGGCACGAGCACCCCGTTGTACAGCAGCGCCGAGCCGATGCCGGTGCCGAGCGTCGTGAGGATCGTCAGGCCCTTCTGGTCCTTCGCCGCCCCGTACCGCACCTCCGCGACACCGGCGACATCGGCGTCGTTGGCGAAGTGGATGTCGCGACCCAGGCCGTCTTCGAAGAACTTCTCGGCCTCGAACCCGATCCAGTCGTCTGCGACGTTGGCTGCCGACAGCGTACGGCCGTTCTTCACGATCGCGGGGAACGCGACGCCCAGCGGCACGGACGCGTCGTCCTCGACGCCGAGGGTCGAGAGCACCTCCGTCACTGCGGCGAGCACGTCGGGCGGATGCGCGCCCTCCGGCGTGGCGACCTTCACCCGGTCGCTCACGAGCTCGCCGCGCTCGAGGTCGACGATGCCCGCCTTGATGCCGGTTCCGCCGATGTCCACGCCCACGGCGCGTGCTGCGTCAGATGCCATGGCCACAGCCTAGCCAGGCGACCGCACGCGGTGAGAAGCGGACCCGTTCCCCGCCGGGTGCGCGTCACTAGGATCGTGCTGACGGCGGCGAAGCCCGCGATCGGGAGGAGTGCACGATGACCGGCGACAGCGAGAAGTACTGGTACAACCTCAAGACCGGCGAGGTCGAGAAAGGATACGAATCGCCCTCGGTCGATCGCGCGGGCCCGTTCGAGACTCCGGAGGAGGCCGCGCGGGCTCCTGAGATCCTGCGCGAGCGCTCGCGCGCGTGGGCCGAGGACGAAGCGCGCGAGGAGTCGTGGGGCGATCGCACGTCAGGCATGTCCACCGACGACCAGTAGTCTGGCATCGGCCGCGATCGGCCCGGCGGTGCAGGCACCGGAGAGGATGCGATGGACAAGCAGCGTGACTTCGTTCTGAGGACCATCGAGGAGCGGGGCGTCAAGTTCGTCCGGCTCTGGTTCACCGATGTGATCGGCACGCTCAAGTCGGTCGCGATCGCGCCGGCGGAGGTCGAGGGGGCCTTCAGCGAGGGCCTGGGCTTCGACGGCTCCGCGATCGAGGGTCTTACGCGCTCGTACGAGTCGGATCTGCTCGCGCACCCCGACCCCACCACTTTTCAGATCCTGCCCTGGCGTGGCGAGATCGACCCCACCGCGCGCATGTTCTGCGACATCACGACACCCGACGGCCAGCCTGCGGTCGCCGACCCGCGGCACGTCCTCAAGCGCACGCTCGCCAAGGCGGCGGATTCGGGGTTCACGTTCTACACGCACCCCGAGATCGAGTTCTACCTGCTGAAGTCATCTGCGTTCGGAGCCGAAGGACCGGAGCCGGTCGACTCGGCCGGCTACTTCGACAACGTGCCCGGAGGAACCGCGCACGACTTCCGCCGCCGCTCGGTGCGGATGCTCGAAGACCTCGGGATCTCGGTCGAGTTCAGCCACCATGAGGGCGGCCCCGGCCAGAACGAGATCGACCTGCGCTACGCCGATGCGCTGGCGACCGCCGACAACATCATGACCTTCCGCACGGTCATCAAGGAGGTCGCGATCGAGCAGGGCGTCTACGCGACGTTCATGCCGAAGCCCATGACGGGTAAGCCCGGCAGCGGCATGCACACGCACATGTCGCTGTTCGAGGGCGACAGGAACGCCTTCTACGAGGAGGGCGCCCAGTACCAGCTCTCCAAGGTCGGCCGGCAGTTCATCGCGGGCCTCCTGCGTCACGCCAACGAGATCTCGGCCGTGACGAACCAGTTCGTGAACTCCTACAAGCGACTGTGGGGCGGGGACGAGGCCCCGAGCTTCATCTGCTGGGGGCACAACAACCGCTCCGCGCTCGTGCGCGTTCCGCTGTACAAGCCCAACAAGGGCCAGTCCTCTCGTGTGGAGTACCGCGCGCTCGACTCCGCGGCGAACCCGTACCTGGCGTTCGCGCTCATGCTCGCGGCGGGCCTGAAGGGCATCGAGGGCGAATACGAGCTGCCGCCCGAGGCCGAAGACAACGTGTGGTCGCTGACGGATGCCGAACGCCGCGCGCTCGGCTACGCGCCGCTGCCGGCGAGCCTCGATCATGCGCTCGAGTACATGGAGGAGTCCGAGCTCGTCGCCGAGACGCTGGGCGAGCAGGTCTTCAACTACGTGCTGCTGAACAAGCGTCGCGAGTGGCAGGAGTACCGGTCGCAGGTGACGCACTTCGAGCTCAAGAGCAACCTCGAGATGCTCTGAACCCGTAGCACGCATGTCCGCGAGCGAACGGTCCGGTTCACTGACGCCGCTGGCGCGGTTGGGTTTCGGTCGCCTCACGGAGGCGGAGTCGATGCTGGCGGAGCTCCAGGACGTCACCGGGATCCCTCGGGAGCGGGCGCTCGAGGGCGCTGCTGACGCCGCCGACCCCGACGAGGCGCTGCAGGCGCTCGCGCGGCTCGCACGCCGCGACGCCGAGGCGGTCCGCCAGGCCGCCGAGCG
>NZ_RRYE01000284.1 GCF_004010105.1 Microbacterium sp. CPCC 204701 | reverse complement strand
CGGCCGCGTGCGGAACGGCGTGCCGGCACCGGCGGCGACAAGTCCCGCGGCATCCGCCCACGAGCGCAGCCGCGCGCGGAACGCGAGCACCGCGTCGAGCCCCTCGGCCGCCGACGACAGCACCGGCGAGCCGAACTCGAGCTGCGACGGGAAGAACTCCGTGCCCACCACCCCGCCCCCGTGAGCGCGCAGCGCCTCGACCGCCTCGGGAGCGCGGTCGGTCGCGATGAGGGTGGAAGGGTCCAGGAGGACGAACTCCTCTTCGACCCCGAAGGTCGGCGGGGCTGCTGTGGCGCGAGGGTGCATGCCCTCACTGTCGCGGTCCCCACCGCGCCGCGGAACGGGCTTGACACGCGTCCCCGGCGACTGTGCTGAGCCGGGGCGCGCCGGGCCTCCGCGCGCGCCCGGAAGACGGCGTCAGAGCGTGGCGGCGAGCGGGTCGAAGTCCGCCGGCAGCGATCCGACCTCGTCGAGCGTGCTCGCGACCTCGACGAAGCTGCGCGACTGGGCTGCCTCCTCGATCGACAGCAGCGTGTCGAGCACGTGGTAGCCGAACTCGCCCGTCGCGACGTGCGGGCGCCCCTCGCGGATCGCGCGCGCCATGTCGAGCAGGCCGAGGCCGCGGCCGGCGAGCACGCCCTCCTGCGGCACCTGGATGACCTCCTGCTCGCGCACCGACACGTCGGTGAGCGGCCGGGTGATCGTGATGTCGCCGCCGAACGTGTTCGGGTCGGGAATCACCAGGGTTCCCTCGGTGCCGTTGATCTCGACGATGCCGTGGCGCAGCAGCGGCGAGTCGGTGCTGTACAGGCTCTGCGCCTGGCCGCCCTGCTCGAACTCCATCAGCACCGACAGCGTCGACGGGATCTCCACCGGGAACTCCACGCCGGCGAGCTCTCCGGACTTCGCCGCACGGGTCGGGACGCCCTGCAGGCCGAGGGCCGCGACCGATGCGACCGCGCCGAACACGTGCACCAGCGTGGAGACGTAGTAGGGGCCCATGTCGAGAAGCGGCCCGGCGCCCTTCGCGTAGAGGAACGCGGGGTTCGGGTGCCACAGCTCCGGCCCCTGCCACTGGAACGTCGTGGTCGCGAACAGCGGGCGCCCGATGTCGCCGCGCGCGATCGCGCGCTTGGCGGTCTGCACCCCCGGTCCGAGCACGGTGTCGGGCGCGACGCCGAGTCGCAGGCCCGCGGCCTCCGCCGTCGAAAGCAGTCGCTGCGACTCCTCGCGATCGATGCCGATCGGCTTCTCGGTCCACACGTGCTTGCCCGCCGCGATGATCGCTTCGGACACCTCCACATGCACGGCGGGGACGGTCAGGTTGACGACGATCTCGATGTCGGGGTCGCCGAGCACGACGTCGACGCCTCCGGCCCGCGGCACGCCGTACTTCTCGGCCTGGGCGCGGGCGCGGTCCTCGAGCAGGTCGCCGATGGCGAGCACCCGCACGTCGGGAAAGCTCGTGAGGTGCGTGAGGTACTGGTCGCTGATGTTGCCCGCGCCGATGAGCCCGACGCCGACGGGCGCGCTCGCCGCCGCCATCAGCGGGCCGCCCTCTCGGCGAGCTTCTCGTCGAGGAACACGCGGCTCTGCTCGATCGCGTCGTACAGATCGCCCGGGTAGTGGTCGAACTCGACGATGGCCACTTCGAGGGCGGATGCCGCGGCCAGCGCCTCCTCGAGCGGCACGGCGCCCTGGCCTGCCGCGACCTGGTCGGCCGGCGGGTAGGCCGCGACGGCCTCGGGGTCGAGCGTGCCGTCCTTGACGTGGACGGCGATCACGCGGTCGCCGAGCGTGCGCAGCAGCGCAGGGGAGTCGACGCCGGCGCGCGCGACCCAGTACAGGTCGACCTCGAGCACGACGCGGGGGTCGAGCAGGCCGGCAAGCACCTCGAGGCCGGTCCTGCCGTCGAAGGTCGCCTCGAGTTCGTGGGCGTGGTTGTGATAGCCGACACGGATGCCGAGCCCGGCGCCGATCTCGGCGGCGGCGTTCAGCAGGCGCGCGGTCTCTTCGATCTGCTCGATGCTCTGCCAGCGGGCGGGCTCGGTGTAGGGGTCGATGACGGTGGTCATGCCCAGCGTCTGCGCGGCCTCGAAGACGGCCTCGGGTGCGGGGACGGGGACCGTCGTGCCGCTGCCGTCGGGGTTCACGAAGGAGGTCGACGCGAGGAACGCGTGGCCGGTCGGCGCGGCGAGCCCGTGCGCCTTCAGCGCGGCGGCGAGGGGCTCGGCGCGGCGCACGAAGTCATACGGCTCGACCGCGGTGAAGCCGCGGGCCGAGACCGCGGCGAGCGTGCCGTCGAGGTCGGCCTCGAGCGCGGTGTTGACAGTGAACAGCTGGATGGATGTCTGGACCGGCATCGGTCGCGCTCCTTCGTGTCTGCGGCGACGGCGTGGCGACGGTGGGGCAGGGCTCCCGTCCGTCGGGGCACGACGATAGCACAAACCTCCACGCGGAGGTTTTGATCTGGGTAGGATGGCGCGCATGCCGCAGGAGCGCCCCCCAGCCGCGCGCGGCTCGTACGCCAAGGGCGTCGCCCGGCGCCAGGAGATCCTGGATCGCGCGATCGAGGTGTTCGCCCGCCGCGGGTCCGACAAGACGAGCCTGCGGGCCATCGCCGAGGCGGTGGGCGTCACTCACGCGGGCCTCAAGCACTACTTCGGCTCGCTCGAAGAGCTGCTGGTCGCCGTCTATCGCGAGTCCGAGCGACACGAGGGGCCGGAGGACACGAAGAACCCCGAGGCCACCCCGGTCGAGCTCATGCGCGACTGGACCGAGGCGAACCACGAGGTGCCCGGCCTCGTGCAGCTGTACTCGACGCTCGTCGCGACGGCGCTCGAGGAGGGGCATCCCGCGGCCCGCGAGTTCGCGACCGAGCGCTTCGCCCGCTCGCGCCGCGAGCTCGCCGAACGCGTGCGGCACAACCAGGAGTCCGGGCGGATCCGTGCCGACGTCGACCCCGAAGCGGTCGCCGCACTCGTGATCGCGGCATCCGACGGTCTCCAGACCCAGTGGCTGCTCGACGCCGAAGCGCCGCAGGACGCCGCGCTGGAGCTGCTCGAGCGGCTGCTGACGCCGCGTCAGGGCTGAGACTCGAACGTCTCAGGCGAGATCGAACAGATCGGCCGATCCCATGACCTTGACCGGGTCGATGCGGACGACGACGCGCTTCGGGTTCACCCGCGGAGGGCGATAGCGGTCGGCGTACAGCGCCACGGCGCGGGCGACCGCGTCGGGCTCGCGCTCGATCGTCGCATGACCGGCGATGCTCAGCCAGCTGGGGCCGGCGACCTGCGCGACCGTCGCGCGCGGGTCGCGCTCGACGTTGCGGACCTTCTGGCTGTCGCCTGATGTGATGATGCGGACGACGCCACCGTCGACCGTGAAGCCGACGGCGACCACGTGGATGCCGCCGTCCCGGGCCATCGTCGACAGGGTCGCGAGGTGGTGGTCCGCCACGAACCGGGTGCCGTCGTCGTTCAAGGAGGCGAGGCTGCGCATCCGTCCATCCTCCCTCGCGAGCGGGGCTACCGGACCGAGCACGAGGAGAGCAGGCCGGTCAGGAACGAAAGCGTCCCGGTCTTCGGCGAGGACTCCCATCCGCCCGGGCCCACCGCATACAACGAGAACGTCCCGGTGCCGAGACCGAGGAGTCCGGAGCTCAGTGTGACGCTGGTGGCGTTCGCAGCCAGCACCCCCGACCCATTGAGCGACCCCGTCACCGTCCAGCGATACGAGCTGCGCGTGAGACCGCCGGTCGGAGCGCTCCACGAGAAGGTGACAGGCGCCAGGATCAGCAGCCCCGTCGCGCACGTCATGTTGGGTGGCGGCATCACCGTGCCCGCTTGCAGCGTCGCGTCGCTCGCGACCTCGCGGTGGGTCCACGCCGCCTCGGTCGGCGCCGGCGCGAGCGCGCCGGCGCACAGCGCTCCCGCGAGGATCAGCGCTGCCGCACCGACGGTCCGCGCGCGGTTCACGT
>NZ_RRYE01000283.1 GCF_004010105.1 Microbacterium sp. CPCC 204701 | reverse complement strand
CGGGCGGCGTTGGTGAGCTGCGCCTCGACCGCACGCGGGCTGCTTGCGCCGGCGGCGAGCATCTCGGCCTTGTCGATGTGCCCGCGCACCTGCTCGAGCGCCTTGCCCGACAGCGTGCCGGCCCGCTCAGCCTGGTCGACGTACGACCGCACGACGGCGAAGCTCGGCGCATGCGTGTACTTCGGCTGCGCCTGCGCATTGAACAGGCCGAGCACGTACTCGCCGGCTGCTGCGATCTCGTTCGCGCTCAGATGCCCACTCGGCTGCAGCGCCAGGCTGTCGAAGCCGCGGCCGATCTCGTTGCCGTAGACGTGGCCGTTGTACCAGTACGTCGACCAGTAGCCGCCCGTGACGAGCCTGGTCGCGTCGTTGGGACCGCGGTCGAAGAACGCGATCTCGACGGGGTTGGCGCTGTCGGTGAAGTCGAACACCGAGAGGCCGCCTTGATACCACGCCTGCACCATGATGTCGCGTCCGGGAACCGGGACGAGCGAGCCGTTGTGAGCGACGCAGTTCTCCGTCGCCGTCTGGATCGCGGGCATCTTGTAGTAGCTGCGGAACTCGAGCTTGCCGTCGACGATGTCGAAGATGGCGTTGGCGCCCCAGTTCTGCGGATCCGTCGCACGGCAGCGGGCTCCGCTTCCGCCGCCCCACTCGTCGGTGAACACGACCTTGGTGCCGTCGTTGTTGAACGTCGCCGAGTGCCAGTAAGCGAAGCGCGGGTCGGTGACCGCATCGATGCGCACCGGGTTCGCCGGGTCGCTGATGTCGATCAGGATGCCGTTGCCCTCGCACGCACCGGCCGCGAGGCCGATCTCGGGATAGGCCGTGATGTCGTGGCAGGCGTCCGTGGCCGACGTGGACTGCATGCCCTCGCCGTGGCTGCCACCGGGCCACAGGCCTGCGGGGCTTCCGGTCGCGGCATCCGTGAACAGGCGCGCCTTGTTGACGACCTCGGCAGCGGCCGGGTCGGCCAGCGGAACCTTGATGACCTCGACGAGGAAGCGGGCACCGAGGATCGGGTTGCCCTCTGCGTCGAGCTGCGACTCGATCGTGTTGCCGTTGACGTTCGTGCAGCCGCCGGGGACGTTCGGCGACGTCGTGCGGGCGCCGCCGGTGCCCGAGACGTAGACGTAGACGTTCTCGGTGTCGTCCGGGTCCTCCACGACGGTGTGGGTGTGCGAACCGCGGCAGGTCTGAACGGCGGTGACCTGCACCGGGTTCAGGATGTCGCTGATGTCGAAGACCCGGACGCCGCGGAAGTTCTGCGGGTCGCTCGTCGCGGGGCTGGGCGTCGTGCCGCAGTCGAGGCGACCCGGGGCCGATTCGACCGACATGAACAGCAGGCCGCCGTACACGGAGACATCGCCCTGTCCGCCTGGACACACGAAGGTGCCGCTCAGGCTCGGTGCCGCGGGGTCACTGATGTCGTAGATCTGGAACCCGAAGTAGTTGCCGGCGATCGCGTAGTCGCCCGTGAAGGCGAGGTCGGAGTTGGTCGTGAACGGCGACTGCTTCTGCTGCGCTGACAGCAGAGCGATGTTGCTGGCGGCCTGCCCGGCGTCGTGCAAGCCGGCGGCCAGCCCTTCGCGCGGGTCGGCGTCGGCGTCGGCGACCGCTGTGGTCGCCGACATCATCGAGAGTCCAAGTGCCAGGGCACCGACGGCAGCGAGTGCCCGCGCTCGCCACCTCGATCCCTGAGTCGGCGTTCTCTTCATGCGGTGGTTACCCCTTCCGAATCGGCACTGCGTCATCGATATGTCGGTTGGTTGCTCCGTCCGAAGCGCATCCCGCACACATCCACGCTCGCAGGGGTCGCACTTCGCATACTTCCTCAAACTGGGGTCGTACTAGGGGGAATGTATCGGGGTCGTGTTGGTTACCGCTACCACTTTTGTGAAATCTAGATTTCGGACCGTCGCGCAGTTCCACGAGAGCGCATGATGGAACATGCCCGACGAGAGGTTGCGATGATGCCGAGGCCGGTCCGATCGATTGCGGTCGCCACCGCAGCCCTGCTCGCGCTCGGGCTCACCGCCTGCACGGCCGAGGAGGATCCGGCGCCATTGCCCACGACGCCGGTCGTGCAGCTCGGCGCGCCGGGCGAGCCGAACCGCACGCTCTCCCCTGAGGAAGCGGACGCGCTCGAGGCGCCCGGGTACGTGGAGCAGGACGTCGCCTTCGTTCGCGACATGCTCCACCACCACGCCCAGGCGATCCAGATGACCGGCTATGTCGACGAACGCAGCGACGACGGCGACATCGAGCTGCTTGCCGAGCGCATGGACGTGAGTCAGACCGACGAGATCCGGCAGCTCGAGCGGTGGCTCCAGGAGCGGGGGGAGCCGGCACGCGATCAGGACGCGCCCCACGGCGAGCACGGGTCCGAGCCGATGCCGGGCATCCTCACGGACGAGGAGCTGGCCCAGCTGGAGGCGGCGCGCGGCGAAGAGTTCGACGTGCTCTTCCTCCAATACATGATCAGGCATCACGAAGGCGCCATCCAGATGGTGGCCGACCTGTATGCGTCGGGCGGCGGTCAGGAGTCCGACATCGATGCGTTCGCGCGACATGTCGAATCCGATCAGGCCATCGAGATCGCGCGCATGCGCGACCTGCTCGCCCAGCGCGAAGGTTGAGCAGGCGACGCCGCTCGCTACAGTGAGCGCATGACGACGCTCGTGCTGACCGTGGTCGGCGATGACCGTGCCGGACTCGTCGCTGCCGTGGCCGATGTCGTGGGAAACCACGGTGGCAACTGGGAGAACAGCCAGCTCGCGGAGCTCTCGGGCGCATTCGCCGGGATCATCGAGATCTCGGTCCCGCCGGAGCACACCGATGAGCTGCGCGAGGCTCTCGCCGTCCTCGAGGGCCTGCTGAAGGTGACCGTGCATTCCGGTGCGGCTGCCGCGGAGCGCGAGCGCGAGTCGGCTGCGGCGCGCAGCTTCACGCTCGAGGTCGTCGGCAACGGTCACCCGGGGATCGTGCGCGACATCTCTGCGGTGCTGCGCTCGCACGGCGTGAGCATCGACCGCATGACCACGACGACGTGCGAGGCCGCGATGTACGGCGGCCGGCTCTTCGAGGCGACGGTCGCGGCGCGGGTTCCGGCATCCGTCGACCTCGATGCGCTCACCGCGGAGCTCGAGCTTCTCGCCGCCGAGATCCAGGTGGACGTCACCCTCGACGCGTGACCCTCCGCTACGCGAGATCGCGCAGCCGGGCCGCGATGCCCGTGTCGTCGCCGGCGCGGCGTTCGTAGCCGACCGCGATGATGAGCAGCACGGCTCCGGCGACCGACAGCGTGATCCACCAGGGCATCGCCTCGATGCCGCGCCCGATCTGCACCATGAAGGCGAGCACGTTCTCGACCGGGAGCACGACGATGCCGATCACGAAGGGCGCCGCCAGGCGCCGGGTCGCGCCCACCAGGATCGCCGCCAGCGCGATCGCCATGACGAGGATCGCGCGCCAGGTGCGCGGGTCGGTGTACGTCGCCGCGACCGACGCGCTGAGCATCACCGTGAGCCCGGGACCCAGCAGTGCCCAGGAGCCCGTCCAGCCCGTCGGCCATGCCGGCACGGACGGCCTCGCGGGTGCCTCGGCGGGGGTCGCGCGCAGCGCGACGGCGCCCGCCGCGAGCAGGAAGAGCCCGAGAGGCAGCGAGAACCATTCGACACGGAGGTCGCGTGGGCTCCACGCCACCACGGCGGTCGCGAACGACACGGCGAACAGGAAGGGCACGGGAGGCAGCGCCGTCGTCCGCCGCAGCCCACGGAACGCGACCGCGACCATGAATGCGAGCACGACCAGCATCAGGCCCCACATCGTCCAGATCGCGAACCAGTCGCGCTCGATCGCGGGCCAGGCCGCGACGACCACGTAGAGGACGGCGGGGATGCCGAGGGTCCTCGTGCGCGCGGGGAACGACCCTTCGGCAGCGCGAAGACGCAGCCCGCGCGCCGCCGCTGCGGCGGCGGCCG
>NZ_RRYE01000282.1 GCF_004010105.1 Microbacterium sp. CPCC 204701 | reverse complement strand
CGGGCGCCGCGGCGACCGCGGCATTCATATCGCTGGTCAGCGCGATCCTCCTGCCCCGGGTGGACATCATGGAGACGTTCCGGTTCTGGCAGATCGGCGGCGTCGGCGGGGCGAGCTGGGATCGCATCACCGTCGTCGCGCCGGTGCTCGCCGTCGGCGCGCTGGTGTGCGTCGTATGCGCGCGCGGCATGAACTCTCTCGCCCTCGGCGACGATCTCGCGGCAGGACTCGGCGAGCACGTGTTCCGCACGCGTCTGGTGGCCTCGGCCGGGGCGGTGATCCTGTGCGGCGCCGCGACAGCGGTGGCGGGTCCGATCGCCTTCGTCGGACTTGTGATCCCCCACCTCTGCCGCCTGCTCGTCGGCACCGATCACCGCTGGCTGCTGCCCTTCTCGGCGATCGCGGGCGCGGGGCTCCTCGTCGCCGCCGACGTGATCGGCCGGGTCGTGGCGAAGCCCGACGAGATCGAGGTCGGCATCATCACCGCGCTCATCGGCGCCCCGTTCTTCATCTGGATCGTGCGTCGTCAGAAGGTGAGGGAGCTGTGAGCACGGCGACACAGGAGCGCGCGGCGACCGGCCACGCCTCGGTCGCTGCCGTCATCGCCGGCCGGCGTCGGCGGTCGCGCCGGCGAGCACTCGTGACGGGCATCCTCGGCGCGGCGATCCTCGGCGTGTTCACGCTGTCGTTGATGATCGGCCAGACCTTCTACGGCCTGGACGAGGTCGTGCGCGTCGTCGCAGGCGAGACGGTACCCGGAGCCTCGTTCACCGTCGGCGAGCTGCGGCTCCCCCGCGCCGTGCTGGCGCTCCTCGCGGGGTTCTCGTTCGGCATCGCCGGCGTCACCTTCCAGACACTGCTGCGCAATCCGCTCGCCTCCCCCGACATCATCGGCATCACCTCCGGCGCCAGCGCGGCGGCCGTCTTCGGCATCGTGGTGCTCGCGCTCAGTGAGACGCTGGTCTCGGTGCTCGCCGTCGGCGGCGCGCTGCTTACCGCTCTCGCGATCTACCTACTGTCGAACAAGGGCGGGTTCGCCGGAACGCGTCTCATCCTCATCGGGATCGGTGTCGCCGCGATGCTCGACAGCGCGGTCACGTACCTGCTCTCAGAAGGGGCGGTGTGGGACCTCCAGTCGGCGATGCGCTGGCTCGCCGGCAGCCTCAACGGTGCGAGCTGGCCGGTCGTGCTCCCCCTCGCGCTCGCGTTCCTCGTGCTCGTGCCCGCGCTGCTCGCGCAGGGCCGCGGTCTGGGCGTCCTCCGGCTCGGTGATGACGCCGCTGCGAGCCTGGGCGTCTCGATCCGCGGCACGCGCGTCGTCGCGATCGTGGTCGCGGTCGCGCTCCTGGCCTTCGCGACAGCCGCGACGGGGCCGATCGCGTTCGTCGCCTTCATGGCCGGTCCGATCGCGGCCCGGCTGGTGGGCCCGGGTGCGTCGCTCCTCCTGCTGTCGGGACTCGTCGGAGGCCTCCTCGTGCTCGTGGCCGATCTCGTCGGACAATTCGCGTTCGACAGCCGCTATCCCGTCGGCGTCATCACCGGCGTGCTCGGCGCCCCGTACCTCATCTACCTCCTCATCAGGTCGAACCGTTCCGGAGGCTCGCTATGACCGAAGACCGCGATCCGGCGTCCGCGCACACGCTCGCGGCCCACGCGCTGACGCTCGCCTACGGCGACCGCACGATCGTAGACGGACTCGACCTCGCCGTTCCACCCGGGCTGATCACCGCGATCGTGGGGGCGAACGGATGCGGCAAGTCGACCCTGCTGCGTGCGCTCGCGCGCCTCCTCCCCCCTCGCTCGGGCCACGTGCTCCTGGACGGCAAGGAGCTCCAGTCCCAGCCCTCCAAGGAGGTGGCGCGCACCCTCGGGCTTCTCCCGCAGAGCCCGGTCGCACCGGAGGGGATCGCCGTCGCGGATCTCGTCGGACGCGGTCGGCACCCGCACCAGAGGCTGCTCGCGCGCTGGAGCGCGCGCGATTACGAGGTGGTCGCGCAATCGCTCGCGGCGACCGGCATGACCGAGTTCGCCGACCGCCCGGTCGACGAGCTGTCGGGCGGCCAGCGCCAGCGCGTGTGGATTGCGATGGCGCTCGCCCAGGAGACCGACATCCTGCTGCTGGACGAGCCGACGACGTTCCTGGATGTCGCGCACCAGGTCGAGGTGCTCGACCTCCTGACCGACCTCAACCGCGACCGCGGAACGACGATCGTGATGGTGCTGCACGACATGAACCTCGCCGCCCGATACGCGGACCACCTGTTCGCGCTGCGCTCAGGTCGCGTGGTGGCCGCCGGACCGCCGAACGACGTGATGACCGGCGACCTCATCCGCGAGGTGTTCGACCTCGAGGCCCTCGTCGTGCCCGACCCCGTCTCGGGTTCCCCCATCGTCCTCCCGCGCGGCCGGCACCATGTCTCGGGTGTCGCCGACTCCCCCGCGTCCCTTCAGACAGGAGCCCCCGATGCCGCGGTCCTCTGAGCCGTACCGGTTCTTCCGCGCCCAGGTCACCGCGATCACCGATGTGACGGCAAGCTTCCGCCGGTTCACGTTCGGCGGCGACGAGCTCGCCGAGTACGGGGATCCCGGCCTCGATCAGCGCATCAAGATCGTGTTCCCGACCGCGACGGCACCGCTTGACACGATGCCCACCGGCGAGGACTGGTACGCGAAGTGGCGTGAGCTGCCCGAAGCTCAGCGGCCGCCGTTTCGCACCTACACGACCCGATACGTGCGCAACGAGGCCCGCGAGGTCGACGTCGACATGGTGTCGCACGACGTGATCGGTCCCGCGTCGGATTGGATTGCCAGCGCGCGAGTGGGTGACGAGGTCCTGATCTTCGCACCGACCATCTCGTACGGCGGGGTGAGCTTCGGCATCGACTTCGTGCCCCCGGCGCGAGTCGACGGAATCCTGCTCGCCGGCGATGAGACGGCGGCGCCGGCGATCGCGACGATCCTCGAGCAGCTGCCGCGCGATGCGCGCGGCGTCGTGGCGCTCGAGGTGCCGGACGAGGACGACGCCCGCTACCTGCCTCGTCACCCCGGCTTCGAGTACCGCATCGGGGCCCGCGGCCACGGTGAGCGTCACGCGCACCTGGTGGCGTCGGTGGCGGATGCCGCGCGCACGCTGGCTCCGGAGGGCGAGGGCGCCGACGTCGAGGAGATCGACATCGACACCGACATCCTGTGGGAGGTGCCGCGCACCGCCAAGGGCGGAGCCGCGCTCAAGAGCGCGAGACTCTACGCCTGGCTCGCCGGCGAGGCCGGTGCCATCAAGGCGCTGCGCCGGCACCTCGTGAGCGAGCGCGGCGTGGACCGTCGAGCCGTCGCGTTCATGGGCTACTGGAGGCTCGGCCGCGCCGAGAACTAGCGCCGTTCATGCGCGTGCCCGAGGCGCAGGCCGGGCACCAGGGCCGCCAGCGCGAGGAGCCCGGCGATGACGAAGACGGCCGGGAATCCGGCATCCGTCCCCACCAGAGCGGTGAAGGCGAGACCGAGCACCGCAATCGAAGACGCCGACCCGACCGAGTCGGAGATCGACAGCGCCGACGAGTTGAAGCCCTGGTTGCCCGGCGTCGAGTAGGCGAGCGTCAGCACCGTCAGCCGCGGGTACATGAGGCCCATCCCGCCGCCGGCGAGGCCCCACCCGGCGATCAGGACGGCCGGGTGCAGGTGCAGCAGCGCCGTCAGGGCCGCGATCGCGAGCGAGACCACGAGCAGCGCCGTGCCGATCAGCGTGATGCGCGCATTGCCCAGGCGGTCGCCGAAGCGCCCCTGCAGATCGGCGGCGGCAGCCCAGGCGAGGGCCGCGGCGGTGAGGCCCAGACCCGCCCACGTCGGCGAGAACCCGTACTCGTCGATGAGCAGGTAGGGCACGTAGATCTCGGCGCCGAACAGCGCTCCCGCGATGAGGCCACGCATCGACACGACGCTCGGCAGCCCGCGCGCAGCGCGCAGCGTGCCCTTCGGCAGCAGCGGTCG